>JBKPBQ010000039.1:0-9477 GCA_046726955.1 Acidobacteriota bacterium | reverse complement strand
TTGTAGTAGGACACGCCGTGGCTCGTGGCCACGTGCTCGAGAACGTGGGGCAGGCCCCGGAACCCCTCGACCGCCGCCGTGATCTGGCCCGCGTCCGCGCCGAGCAGCCGGGCGGCGGCCGCCGCCACGAGGAGATCGGTTGCGAGGTGGGGACCGGGCAGATGCACCGCGGACAGCGGGAACAGCGTTTCCACGCGGCCGTCGAGACGGATGACGGCCTGGCCCGCGCTGAAGAAGGTTCCGTCCCCGACCGGCTCCTCGCCGTCCTCACGAAAGCGCACGACTCGCGAACGGATCCCGTGCGCCTTCGCGAGGTGGAGGTCGGCATTCACCACCGCCCAGTCCGCCGCCGTCTGGTTCTCGAAGATGCGCGCCTTCGCCTGCGCGTAGGCCTCGAACGAAGGATGGCGGTCGAGGTGGTCGGGAGAGAGGTTCAGGAAGACCGCGAGGTCCGGCCGGAAGGTTTCGATCCCCTCGAGCTGGAAGCTCGAGACCTCGACCACGAAGACGGTCTCCGGGGTCGAGCCCTCCACGAGGGAAATGAGCGCCTCGCCGATGTTGCCGCCCACGCGCACGTCCCCGCCTTGCGCCCGGAGCATCGCGCCGAGAGCGGCGGTGGTCGTGGACTTGCCTTTGGTGCCCGTGATTGCGGCCACCCGGCCCTTGAGGTGCCGAAAGGCGAGCTCGATCTCGGCGAGCACGGGCACGCCCGCGGCGCGCGCCGCCTCGAGCTCGGGGAGGTCCCAGGGGACTCCGGGCGACACCACGATCATCGAGGCGGTGACGAAGGTGTCCCGCCGGTGCCCGCCGAGCTCCGTCCGCACGCCCAGCGCCTGCAGCCTCATCGCCTCCGCTTGAAGCTCCCCCTCCGGCTTGCGATCCGTAGCCACCACCGACGTCCCGCGCCGCGCGAGGAACTCCGCGGCCGCGACGCCCGAGCGCGCAAGCCCGACCACGACGGCATCCCTCGCCACAGCCACGGCGTCTTCAATTCCCTTCCCCGGCCATTCCCGCCGCCCTCACCGCAGCTTCAGGGTGGTGAGGCTGAACAACGCGAAGACGAAGGCCAGGATCCAGAACCGGATGATGATCTGCGGCTCCTTCCAGCCGATGAGCTCGAAGTGATGGTGCAGGGGCGCCATCCGGAAGATGCGCTTCTTGCGCAGCTTGAACGAGCCCACCTGCAGCATCACGGAGAAGGCCTCGATCATGAAGAGCCCGCCCACCAGGAAGAGCAGCAGCTCCTGCTTGATCAGGATCGCCACCGTGCCCAGAGCACCCCCGAGGCTCAGGCTCCCGACGTCGCCCATGAACACCTGCGCCGGATAGCAGTTCCACCAGAGGAATCCCATTGAGGCCCCCACCATCGCCCCGCAGAAGACGGTCACCTCGCCCACCTCCCGCCGGAAGAGGAGGTCGAGGTAGTCCGAGAAGACGCGGTGGCCGGAGACGTAGGCGAGAGCGGTGAAGGCCGCGGCGGCGATGAGCGTCGTCCCGATGGCGAGGCCGTCGAGCCCGTCCGTGAGGTTCACCGCGTTGCTGGCCAGGGTGAGGAGGAGCACCGCGAAGACCACGTAGAACGGGCCGAGGTCGGGGACCACCGTCTTGAAGAACGGGAAGGCCACCCGCGTCGAGTACTGCGTGGGCTCGGTGTGGGACAGGTAGTAGACGGTGTAGCCCACCAACAAGCCCACCGCGAACTGGGCGAAGAGCTTCGTACGCGCGGTGAGCCCGAGGTTGCGCTTCTTCACGACCTTCAGGTAGTCGTCGGCGAAGCCGATCGCCCCGAAGAGGAACGTCGATGCCACGAGGATCCAGATGTTCTTGTTCGCGAGGTCGGCCCAGAGCAGCGTGGGCACGAGGATGCCGGACAGGATGAGGACGCCGCCCATCGTGGGCGTCCCCGCCTTCGCCTTGTGGCCCTGCGGCCCGTCCTCGCGGATGAACTGGCCGATCTGCAGCCGGCGCAGGCGCTCGATCATCCACGGTCCCAGCACGAGGACCAGGAAGAGCGCGGTCAGGCTCGCCATCGCGGTGCGGAACGTGATGTAGCGGACGACGTTCAGCCCCGAGATCTGGCCGCGGAACGCGTAGAAGAGCTCGTAGAGCACTCACGCCCTCTCCGGCGCGGTTCCGTCCGTCCCGCCCTCCGGGAACCGCGCCCGGAGAGCGTCGACCACTCGTTCCAGCTTCACTCCGCGCGAGCCCTTCACGAGCACGGCGTCTCCCGGCTCGACCAGGTGTCTCACCCCGCTCGCCGCTGCGTCGGCATCGGCGAAATAGTGGAGGCTCGCGCCGGCCATCCCTGCTTCCCTGGCCCCCTCGAGCAGGTCCTTCGCGAGCGCGCCGACGGCGACGACGACGCTCACCTTCCCCGCCAGCTTCCGTCCCGCCTCCCTGTGCAGCGCAGGTCCGGTCTCGCCCAGCTCGAGCATGTCCCCGAGCACCGCCACCCGGCGCTGACCGGGGAGCAGACCGAGCGCGGTGACCGCCGCCTCGAGCGCGTCCGGGCTCGAGTTGTAGCAGTCGTCCAGGAGGACGACGCCCTCGCCGAGGCGGACGACCTCTCCGCGGTGCCGCGCGGGTGCTATGTGCGTCGTCGCCTCCGCCATCGCCTCGGGTGCGATCCCGAGCGCGTGCGCGGCCGCCGCCGCGGCGAGGAAGTTCAGCACGAAGTGCGGCCCGGCCAGGGGCAGGGCGACGTCCACCGTGCGGCCGGCGACACGGAGGTCGAAGCGCATGCCGAAGCCGGTGCCCCGCCAGCTCTCCGCGGAGACGTCGTACCGGCGATCGCGGCCGAACCACACGACGCGGCCCGTGAAGCGCTCGCCGATCCGCCGCACGCGCGCGTCGTCGCCGTTGAGCACGGCCGTCCCGCCCCCGCGCAGGCCTCCCAGGATCTCGGCCTTCGCCGCGGCGATCGCGTCCACCGACGAGAAGAACTCGAGGTGGACGGGGCTGACGCGCGTGATCACGGCCACGTCGGGCTCGGCGATCCGGGACAGCTCGCGGAGCTCGCCCGCCGCGGACATCCCGAGCTCGAGGACGGCCGCCGTGTGCTCCTCGCGGAGCCGCAGCAGGCTCAGGGGCAGGCCGAACTGGTTGTTCAGGTTTCCTTCCGTCTTGAGGACGGGTCCGCGCGTGGCGAGGAGCGCCGCCGTCATCTCCTTCGTCGTCGTCTTGCCCACGGAGCCGGTGATGGCGACGACCGGCACGTCCGCCTGCACGCGGCGGTGATGGGCGACATCGGCGAGAGCTCGCGTGGTGTTCGCGACATGGATGAGAGGAAGAGAGGGTGGAGCAACGACGTCACGCTCGACGACCGCGCCGACGGCACCCTTGGCGGCCACGTCGGCAAGGAAGTCGTGGCCATCAAAACGCGGACCGGTGATTGCGAAGAAGAGCTGGCCCGGGAGAATCGAGCGCGAGTCGATGGAGACACCGGAAAACTCCGCCGCGGGACTTCCGCTCGCGAGCGTCCCGCCCGTGGCGGCGGCGACGTCGGCCAATGCGTCGCGCGTCGGCAGCGCCACAGCCCTCATCTCTTTCCGTTGGGCGCGGCCAGGCGGTGCAGGATGTCCCGCGCCACCTGCCGGTCGTCGAAGGGGACGGTGCGGTCGCGCAGCACCTGGTAGGTCTCGTGTCCCTTGCCCGCGATCACCACCACGACGCCCTCGCGCCCCATCTCCAGCGCCTTGGCGATGGCATCCCGGCGGTCCGGGATCACGTAGGTGTCGCCGGAGCGGCTCGCGGGAATGCCGCGGCGGATCTCCTCCAGGATCGCCTCGGGCGGCTCGCTGCGCGGGTTGTCGGAGGTGAGGACGACGACGTCGGAGAGCCGGGAGGCCACAGCTCCCATGAGCGGCCGCTTCGTGCGGTCGCGGTCTCCTCCGCAGCCGAACACCGTGATGAGCCGGCGCGGCCGCAGCTCGCGCACGGTCTCCAGGACGTTCTTGAGCGCGTCGTCGGTGTGGGCGTAGTCCACGAGCACGGTGAAGTCCTGACCGGCCACCACGCGCTCGAGGCGGCCGCGCACTCCCTTGAGCGACCCCAGACCGCGACGCAGCACGTCCTCGGGAAGGCCGAGGGCGAGGCCGGCGGTGAGCGCGGCGAGGACGTTCTGCACGTTGAAGCGGCCCACGAGCGGCGTCGTGATCTCGACCGGGCCGACGGGGGTGAGGGCACGCACCCGCGTCCCCTCGAGGGAGAGGGTGACCTCCTCGACCGCGACGTCGGCGGGGGCGTTTAGCGAGTAGGTCCAGACTCGCCCCCGCGACGCGCGGATGAGCTCGTCCGCGTGGTCGTCGTCGCGGTTGATGACGGCGTGTCCGTCCTCCCGCAGCAGCGTGTCGAAGAGGATCCGCTTGGCCGCGAAGTACGTCTCCATGTCCCCGTGGAAGTCGAGGTGGTCGCGGGTGAGGTTGGTGAAGACCGCGACCTTGAAAGCGCAGCCGTGGACGCGCTTGAGGACGAGCGAGTGCGAGGAGACCTCCATCACCACCCGGCGGCAGCCACTGTCCACCATCTGCCGGAACAGGGCTTGCAGGTCCGAGGACTCGGGCGTCGTGCGCGCGGCCTCGACGAGCCGATTTCCCACCCGGTACTCGACGGTACCGATGAGCCCCGGCTTCTCTCCGGCCTCGCGCAGCGCGGCGTCGATCAGGTAGGCCGTGGTGGTCTTGCCGTTCGTTCCGGTGACGCCGACGAGATCGAGCGAGCGCGCCGGGTGGCCGAGGACCGCGGCGGAGAGGACGGCGAGGGCCTCTCGCGCGTCCGGAACGCGGATCCACGGCACGCCCGGCAGCGCCGGCTCCTCCGAGGCGACGGCCGCCGCTCCCTTCTTCCGCGCCGCCTCCACGTAACGGTTTCCGTCCACGACGAGGCCGCGGATCGCCACGAAGAGCGATCCGGCCCCCGCCTGGCGAGAGTCGTGGACGACGGCCGTGACCGGGAGCGCGGGATCGCCGGAGAGCTGCGCTCCCGGCAGGAGGGCGGCGAGCTCCGCGAGGGTCACGGAGCCCCTCCCGGCTCCCGGCCCAGGGTCAGCACACACGTGTTGCCCGCTTCAATCTCCGTGCCCGGCTCCGGCGACTGCGAGACGACGCGTCCCGAGCCGTGCAGCTCCACGATGAGGCCTCGACGCGCGGCCACGATCGCCGCCTCGCGGGCGGAGCGTCTCCGCAAGTCGGGCATGAGCGCCGGCTCTCCATCGTCCACGGGCGCGGCCGCCGGCTCCGGGTGGTAGGCCGCGGGTACCATGCCCGTCTCGAGCGGCGTGCTCGCGCGCAACACGCGCGCCGTGTCGTCGGGGGCGACCGCGCGGTAGCGCAGCGCCGCCTCCGCCACCCGCGCGAAGACGGGTGCCGCCACGTCCCCGCCCTGGTTGCGCGGCCCGCGCGGGGAGTCGAGGGAAACGAGCACCACGAGGGCGGGCCGCTCCGCGGGCACGAAGCCCACGAAGGACGCCACGTGGTCAACCATCGAGTATCGGCCCGAGAGGTCGATCTTCTGGGCCGTCCCCGTCTTGCCCGCCACCACGTACCCGGGGATGTGCGCGTTGCGCCCCGTGCCGCTGCGCACGACCTCCTTCAGGATGTCGGTGAGCGTCGCGACCGTCTCCGGCTCGAGCACCTTGCGCACCACGAACGGCTTCGTCTCCCGCACCACCCGTCCGGAGGCGTCCTCGACACGGCTCACTACCAGCGGCTTCATCAGGTACCCGCCGTTGGCCACCGCGGCCGCGGCCATGGCCATCTGGAGCGCCGTCACGCCCACCTCCTGGCCGAAGGCGAGCGAAGGCAGCGAGAGGGCGCTCCACTTCGACGTCCCGCGCAGCAGACCCGCCGACTCCCCGGGCAGCTCGATGCCGGTGGGGGCGCCGAAGCCGAAGTCGCGCATGTAGCGGTTGAAGTTCTCGCGCCCCACGCGCTGGGCCACCCGGATCATCCCGATGTCGCTCGACTTGGCCACCGCGTCCTTGAACGTCAGCTTGTCGAAGACCGCGTGGTCGTTGATCACCGTCCCCGCGATCTCGATCGCGCCCCGGCCGCAGTCCAGGATCTCCTCGGGGCTCACCACGTGCTCCTGGATGCCGGCGGCGGCGGTGACGATCTTGAAGATCGAGCCCGGCTCGTAGGCGTCCGTCACCGCGCGGTTGCGCCAGCGCGAGGAGGGGTAGGCGGCGAAGCGGTTGGGGTTGAAGGTGGGGCGGTTGGCGAGGGCAAGGACCTCGCCGGTCGTGGGCTCGAGCACGACCACCACTCCGGACAGAGCGCCCGTGTCGAGCATCGCCCGGTCGAGCTCGCGCTCCGCGACGTACTGGATCGACTGGTCGAGGGCGAGGACGATGGTGTTCCCGTCGGTGCTCGGCCGCTCCGTGTGGCCCACGGGGCGGCGGCGGGCGTCCGTCGTCACCACGACCTTGGCCGCGCGCCCGCGGATCACCTCCTCGAACGCGTACTCGATGCCGCTCATGCCCGTGTTGTCGACGCCCACGTAGCCGAGCACCTGGCTCGCGAGCTCGCGCTTGGGGTAGTAGCGGCGGTTCTCGGAGAGGAAGCCGATGCCGTCGAGCTGCAGCTCGCGCACCGTGCGCGCGGTGACGGGGTCGAGCTTGCGCTTCACCCAGACGAAGGCGCGGTTCTTCTGGAGCTGGGCCTGGAGGTCCTTGTGGCCGGCGGCGTCGAGGCCGAGCGCGCGGGCGAGGGCGGCGGCGGTGGCCGCGGGCTTCGAGATGTCCTGCGGCACCGCGTAGAGGCTCTCCGCGTCCACGGAGAAGGCGAGGGGATGCCCGTTGCGGTCGAGGATCGGTCCCCGCCGCGGGTCGAGGTTGATCGTGCGCTCGCTCTGCCGCGAGCCCTGGTGTTCGTAGTCGGACCGCGCGAGGACCTGCAGGTGGAAGAGGCGGATCGCGATCACGAGCGCCCAGAGCGACATCGACAGCGCGAGGAGCATCAGGCGCAGGCGCGTGCGGCGCTGACGCACCGTGGGCAGCGCCTGGTCGTGGGGATGCGCGCCCAGGGGTTCCATGCTCAGTTCGTCTCCGCCCCGGGAGCGCGGCGGCTCGCGAGGTGCGCGCCGGGCGGCAGCGGCTGCGGCGGCTCCACGACCACGGTGCTCTCCGCGCCGGGGATGACGAGGCCGAGGTCCCGCTCGGCGATCGTCTCCACCCTCCGCAGGTTCTCGAGCGCGGCCTTCTCCAGGCGCAGCTTGCGGTTCTCCTCGCGCAGCCGCTCGATCTCGCGCGAGAGCTGGACCGCGGTCATGCCCGAGTTGCGGATCTGCAGCGCGGGCCAGGCGTAGAGCACGAGCCCGCCCACGAGCGAGAAGACGAGGAAGATGAGCAGCCAGATCTCCCGGCTGGACCGCGGGTCCACCTGGCGGACCACCTGCGAGTTGTCGATCGGCTTTCCGAGGAGGAAGGAAGCACCGTCCCTCACGCCGCCTCCTCGCGCGCGATGCCGCGCAGGCGCGCGCTGCGCGCCCGGGGATTGCGATCCACCTCGGCCGGCCCCGGCCGCACCGGCTTCTTCGTGAGGATCCGGAAGCCGTCGCGGCCGAGCGCGCGGAAGGCCTGCTTCGCCTCGCGGTCCTCGAGGCTGTGGAAGGCGATGACCGCCATCCGGCCTCCGGGGCGGAGCGACCGCGCGAGCGCCATGAGCGCGTCCCCGAGCCCCTCCAGCTCGCGGTTGACGTGGATGCGGAGGGCCTGGAACGTGCGCGTCGCGGGATGGAGTCCCGGACGCCGGCTGCGGGGAGCGGCGCGGCGCACGACCTCCGCGAGCTCACGCGTCGTTCGGAGCGGCCGCGCGGCCACGATCGCGCGCGCGATGCGGCGCGAGGCGTGCTCCTCGCCGTAGCGGTAGATGAGGTCCGCGAGCTCGCGCTCGCGCATGCGGTTCACCACCTCGCCCGCGGTCAAGCCCTCGGAGCGGTCGAGGCGCATGTCGAGCGGGCCTTCGGCCTGGAAGCTCAAGCCGCGCTCCGCGTCGTCGAGCTGCGCGGAGCTGATGCCGAGGTCGAGGAGGATTCCGTCGACACGTTCCTCGCCGAGGAGCTCGGGGACCTGCCGGAAATCGGCCTGCACGCTCCTCACGCGCTCGCCGAACTCCGCGAGATTCTCACGAGCGCGGGAGAGCGTTTCGCCGTCGCGGTCCGTGCCGAGGAGGCGGCCGTCGGGCGCGCTCCGCCGCAGGATCTCCGCGGCGTGGCCGCCGAGGCCGAGCGTGCCGTCCACGTAGCGTCCTCCCGGCTTCACCGCGAGCAGCTCCAGCGATTCCTCGAGCAGGACGGGACGGTGCTCCACGGCATCAGATCCCGAACTCCGCCAGCGCCTTTCCGTCGTCGTCCGTGAACGGCTGCTGCTTGAAGAGGCGCTGCTGCAGCCGCTCCTCGTTCCACACCGCGAGGTGGTTGTGCTGGCCGAGGACGCTCACCTCGCCCGACATCCCCGCCGCCTCGCGCAGCCGCTGCGGAAGGAGCACGCGTCCCTGCCGGTCGAGCGCCGTGGCCTGGCCGAAGTAGTTCACGCGGTCGAGGAATCGCACCTTGGAGGGAAGCGTCGAGGGAACGGTGGCGAGCTTTCTCTCGATCTCGAGCCACACCGCCATCGGGTAGAGCCGCACGAACTCGCCGGTGATGCTCGTCGCGAAGAGCTCGAGACCCCACTGCGACTCGACGACGGTGCGGAAGCCGTTGGGGACCTTGAGCCGCCCCTTGTCGTCGATGCGCGCGCGATGGTTGCCCCGGAGCATGTCGGCACCGTTCGGGGGAAAAGGGCGCGGAGACCTCCGGACGCGGATGGTCTTCCGACCACTTTACTCCACAAAATTCCACGCCGAGTCTAGACGTGTGGCTGGCGGAGTGTCAAGCGAAAATCAACTAGCGTTTGGGTTTCCGCTGTGGAAGAGGGGGTCCCGGAGGAGGTCCGGCGAGGCCACCGGTGGGGGTTGGAACCGGGGGCCACGCTACCCCGAGCGTCACGTCGTCGAGGAGACGTTCGGACTCCCGGAGGAACGACTCCCAGGCCGCGGGCGCCCAGACCTCGAAGCGGTTCAGCACGCCGACGACCACGACGTCCTGGCCGAGCCGCGCTCCCTCGCGGAGGAGAGGAGGCAGGAGGATGCGTCCCTGCACGTCGAAATCGCAGTCCGCGGCGCGGCTGGCGAGGAGCCGGGTGAGCGTCTTGACCGACGCGCTGAACGCGGGGAGCGCGCCGAGCTGCGCCTCGAGGCGGGACCACTCGTCGGGCGGATAGGCGGCGAGGCACTGGTCGAGGAGCGTGACGACGACCGAAGAGGTCGCCTTCTCGGCGAGCTCGCGACGGAACGCCGCGGGCACGGGAAGCCGGCCTTTGGCGTCGATTCGGTGCCTGTAAGTCCCTTTGAACACAGAGGGCTGGGAGTATTCCACACTTTCTTCCACTTTTCCACACCTGAACACAGGACGGCGGTCAGTGTGGCGGCGAGCCCTTGGGAG
>JBKPBQ010000038.1:0-4711 GCA_046726955.1 Acidobacteriota bacterium | reverse complement strand
CCCCCCCCCCCCCCCCCCCCCCCCCCCCCCCCCCCCCCCCCCCCACTTTACTGACCCGCCCACCCCCGAGATCTACACTAATACGGAGTCGTCGGCAGCGTCAGATGTGTATAAGAGACAGGCGCTGCTCCTCGGCGTCACCGCCCTCGCCCACGGTTACGCCGTGCTCTGGGCCGGGCTGTCCGCGACCTTCTTCCTCTACGAGTCCAGGAAGCCGCTGCGGACGCTCGGCTGGCTCGCGGCGGTGGGCGGGCTCGCCTTCGGCTTCGCCGCGTTCATGCTGCTGCCGCTCCTCTCCGCCTGGGGCTGGACGACGCCCTACGACGATCCCTGGATCACGGTGAACTGGCTCGACCCCTTCCCGAAGGTCCTCTGGCCTCTCTTCGTCGCGGCCTTCTTCGGCGTGGCGTGGACGCTCGTCCTCGGGCGGTTCGCCGGAGGCGCCGACCGCCGGCTGCTCTTCCTCCTCCACGCGGCGGTCATGGGGGCGGCGCTCGCTGCGGCCGGTCCCGCGGCGGGCGTGGTCGACGTCCGCTTCATCCCCTTCGCGCAGCTCGCCGTGTGTCTGTTGGGCGGGGCGTCGATCGGCCTGGCGCTCTCCGTGCTGCGCCTGCGCGAGATGGCCGCGCTCGGCGTCGTCGTGGTCGCTGTGGCCTTCGGCGACTCCCAGTCGCACGTCATCCGCTTCTGGTCCGACTGGAACTACACCGGCCTCGAGGGCAAGGAGCTCTGGCCGGCATTCCACGAGATGACCGAGTCGCTGCGCGGCACGGTCTCGGACCCGCGGGTCGCCGTCGAGTACGGCGCCATCCATGAGAAGGCGGGCTCGATCCGCATGTACGAGACGTTCCCGCTCTTCTCGGGGCGGTCCACGCTCGAGGGGGTCTACAACCAGGCGAGCGTGAGCACCCACCCCGTCTACTACCTGGCGTCGGAGCTCTTCGCCAGCTCGCCCAACCCGTTCAAGAAGCGGACGTACTCGCGCTTCGATCCGGAGAGCGCGCTCACTCGCCTGCCGCTCTTCGCCGTGGGAGACGTGGTCACGGTGAGCGACCGGCTGTCCTCGTTCCTGGAGGGACGCCGGGACGCCGCGCTCGTTCGCCGCATCACGCCCTACAAGGTCTTCCACCTCGCGGGCGGCGGCGGCGGCTACGTGGTCCCGCTCCGTTACGAGCCCGTCCGCTCGCCGCTTCGGGGCTGGGCCGACAAGGCGTACCGCTGGTTCTCGAGCAAGCCGCTGCACGAGGCCTTCCTCGTGTTCACGGACGACGCCCGGTTCCGCACGGTCGAGACCGACGAGTGGGCGGCCCCGCCCCGTGTGCCGCTGCCCGACGGCGTGCAGGTGCGTTCGATCGTGAAGGACGAGGAAGTCGAGATCGAGACGAGCCGGCCGGGCCATCCGCTCCTCGTCAAGGTCTCCTACCACCCGCGATGGCGGGCGATCGGCGCGGACGGACCGTGGCTCGTCTCGCCGTCGCTGATGCTCGTCGTCCCGCGCGAGACGAAGTGCCGGCTCGTCTACCCGGCGCGCGACGCCTCGGACCGGCTCGGTCTCGCCCTCACGGGCCTGACGCTCGCGCTCGGGATCGCCTGGGCCGCGCGCCGGAAGTCCGCGGTCCCGAGTGTCCCCGTGCCCGTGATCGTGCCCGACAAGAGTCCCGTGAAGTGGGGCGGCGTGATCCCCGCCGTGATCGTCGTCGTGCTCGTGGCCGCGCGGTTCGTTCCCCAGGCGAAGCCGGACCCGAAGCTCCGCGAGCAGCTCTACGAGCGCGCTTCCAAGGCCTTCGGCGAGGATCGCTTCGAGGACGCTGCCGAGTACGCACGGCACGCCTTGGACCTCGAGACATCGTCGTCGCTGCGGGCCGAGCTCCTCTGCCTGCGCGGCGAGAGCCTCCTCCGTGCCCGCCACCCGCGCGAGGCCGCGTACGCCTTCCAGGAAGTCGTGGACACGGCCGCGAGCAGTCCCTATCTCGCCCAGGCCCTCTTTTCAGGAGCAGCGGCCAAGGAGGCGATGGGGGACACGCTCGGGGCACGTGCGGACCGCGAGCGCCTGCGCCGCGAGCAGCCGCTCACTCCGTGGGCGCAGCGGCTCGAGACTCGCTGAGCGACGCGACTAAGCGAGGTCGTTGCGAGCGGGGAAGCCGGCCGCGCGCAGACGAGGAAGGAGCTCCTCCGCCCCGATGCGATAACGCGCGATCTCCCTTCCGTCGTAGAGCAGCACGGGTATGTCGAACACGTAGCGGCGCTCGAGCTCCGGGTCCTGCGTGATGTCGCGCTCGACGAGACGCGCGCCGAGCACCGGGAGCGCGTGCTCCACGACCTCGCGCATCTCGCGGCAGAGGCCGCAGTCGGGCTTGCCGAGGAGGACGAGGAGAGGAGGCTCGCTCAGGAAGGGACGCGGCCGTTCGTGAGCGGCCGCCTCCAGACGGTGGCGAGGCCCGCCCCCGCGATCACGAGGGCGATCAGGAGCTGCACGGCGAGACCCGAGAGGTCGGGATGGATGCCCAGCCACGGGACCTCGGGGAACGCAACCGGGCGCGGCCGCAGGTAGCCGGCGGCCACGAGCTCGTACATTCCGGAGCCCGTGAACGAGATCGCGAGCGCGCAGAGCAGCAGGCTGGAGACGGCGAAGAAGGGACCGAGGGGAAGCCGCTGCACAGCCCGGTTCAAGACGACGGCGACGGCCGCGGCGAGACCGAGGCCGGCGATCGCTCCCCAGAGCACCTGCGTCTTCTGGCCTTCCGCGTCGAGCACGAGCGCCTGCGTGAAGAGCACCGTCTCCGCGGCCTCGCGATACACGGCCAGGAAGGCGAGGCCGGACAGCGTGAGGAGCCGGCCCCGCGAGAGGTTCTCCTGGAGCCGGCCCTGGAGGTAGGCCATCCAGCGCCGCGATTCGACGCGCGAGATCATCCAGAAGCTCACGAAGAAGAGGACGGCGGCGGCGGCGAGGCCGACCACTGCTTCGATGAGCTCCCGCTTCTCGGACCCGAACGCGATGAGACGCTCCAGGACCCACCAGGTCAGGAGGCCCGCCGGAACGGCGAGGAGCCACCCCGCGTGCACGAACCGCGCGGCGTCGGCGCGGCCCAGCCGGCGCAGGCCGGCAAGGAGCGCGGCCACGAGCAGCGCGGCCTCGATCCCCTCCCGGAGGAAGATGAGGAGCGCGGCCGCGAAGGGAAGCGACCGGCGTCCGCCCTCGCCGACCTCGAGCTGGCGACGGTCTAGGACCTCGCCGCGGGCGCGCACGTCGGTGGGGCCGTCGCCCCGGCTCATGGCCGCTCGCAGGCCGTGAAAGCCCTTCTCGACGGCGAGCGTACCGTCGCCGTCCCGGGCGCGCAGGCGCGGCTCGAGCGGCTCGAATCCCTGGAGGTAGGCGTCGAGGACGAGACGGTCCGCTTCCTCGCGGCGGCCCGCCTCGTAGCTCGCCACGGCGCGTCGCACCATCGTCCGCGTGCGGTCGATCCCGACACCCGTGGGCGGCTCGGCGAAAGCACCTTCCCGGCGTATGTAGGAGAGCGCGGGCTCGGGATCGGCCTTTCCCTCGCCGCGGAGGACCTCGCGGATCTCGACGTCCGTGCGCGAGGCCATGTCGGCGAGCGTCATGGCCTCGGGGTGGCCGACGGCGTCGCCCTCGTGACCGAGACGGAAGACGAAGAAGGCGAGGTTCCAGCGATCGGCGGGGGAGAGCGCCTCGAAGCTCGCCATGCCCGTGCCCGGGACCCCGAAAGTGAGTGCGTTGTAGATGCGGTACGGGCTCAGGTGGCCGAGGCGCTCGGGATCCTTGAAGCGGGCGGGACGCGGATCGAGCGCGAGCGCCCGCTCCGTGTCGGCGTCGCCCTTCGCCCCGTGGCAGACGGCGCACGACTCGGCGTAGAGCGTCTCGGCACGGGCGAGCGACGGCCGCTCGGTCGGCATCGTGCGCAGCGCGAAGCGGGCCACCGTCTCCTCGCGGGCGGAACGGCAGGCCTTGGTCACGACGGCGGGGTCGGCCTTCTGCTCGACGAGCCCCTGGACCGTGTCGAGGCTGACGAGGAGCGGGTCCTTCGGCGAGGCCGTCTCTCCGAGGAGGGCACGCGCGATCTTCTGCGCGTCGGAGGCGAAGCGAAGCTGCTCCTCGTACTCCGTGCCGCTCAAGACCTGCCCGCCGCTTCCGACCGCGCCGCCGTAATCGCCGCCGATGTAGTCGACGAGGGCGACGAGCCGCTGGGCGTCGCCGCCGTCGGCGGCCTTGGGACTCGCGGACTCCCTGGGGGACGCGGGCGCGCAGCCGACGAGCGCGACGAGCACTCCAACGGGGGCGATCCGCGCGAAGCGCCCAGGCCGCCCGAAGAAGTTGAAAATGAAATCCATTTTCAACTTCAACGTACCACCGGCGCCGGCCGGCGGTCAAGGATCCGCGCCCAGCTTCGATCCTCGACTTCCCTCCGTCGTCGCTCCGTCGGGTCGCTAGCGCTCGAAGACGACCCGGCCCCCGACCACGGTGAGGTCCACCGGCGTCGTCAGGATCTCGCGGGACGGCGCGGCGAACAGGTCCTTCCCGAACACGACGAGGTCGGCGAGCTTCCCCGCTTCGAGCGTGCCCTTCTGCGTCTCCGTGAACTCCGCGTAGGCGGAGCCGCGCGTGTAGAGGTCGATCGCGTCCTCGAGCGTGATCTTCTCCCGCGGGAGCCAGCCTCCCTTCGGCCCGCCCTCGACCGCCTCTCGCGTGACG
>JBKPBQ010000037.1:0-21637 GCA_046726955.1 Acidobacteriota bacterium | reverse complement strand
GTCCTCCATCGCCACCACAGCGAGCTCGTCTTCACGTACGTCCTCGACGGTGCGGCCATCCTGCGTTGCGAAGGCCGGGATTCCGAACAGCTGGGTGCCGGCGACGCGTTCGTCGTGCCCGCCGCCCGAGGCTACGCGCTCGAGGCTCCGGAAGGCGTGGATCTGCTGGAGGTCGCGGTCGACTCCGCGACCCCGCGGGCAGACGGAAAAAGCCAGGTCGCGTCCGTCTAGTTCTTCGCAACCGCGGGACGTGGTCCCGCTCGAGCGCGGGAATCCCGCTCCCGGTGAGGAGATCCTGGACATGAGGAGCATGCGAACCGGTTCGGCGCTCTCCGTTCTCGCCCTCGTGCTTGCGGGCTCCCCGAGCCCCGTCCTCGGCGAGCCGCCCGCCAGGGCCTTCGTCCTCGACTCGGCGGCCCACACGCTCGTGGCGATCGACCTGCCTTCGGGCGTGCGCGCGGGCTCGCTGTCGCTGCCAGGGATGCCGACGGCACTGCTCCAGAGCCCGGACGGATCGCGCCTCGTGGTGCTCGACCGCGGTCCCGGAGAGGACAAGCACGAGCGCGGCTACAAGGCGACCGGCAAGTCGAGTGCGACGATCGTGGACCCGGTCGCGCTCAAGACGATCGCGCGCGTCGAGCTGGGGCCGGGCGTCGATCCGGCCGCCGCCTACTTCAGCCCCGACGGCCATCGCCTCACGATCCTCTGCCCCGGCTACGAGGCGAAGAATCCCGCGGAGGCGCAGGGACGCGAGCTCGTGAACCTCGACCTCGTTGCCGGCCAGGAGAGCGGCCGGCTCCCGTTGGCGCCGGGGACGGTCCCGATCGTCGCGAGCAAGGACGGCGGGACGCTCCCGCTCATCCAGGGGCTGCCGCGCACCGGCAAGTATCCCTATCCGCAGTCGCGGCTCCACCTCGTGGACCTGTCCGGCCCGACGATCCGGGCGACGATCGACATGGGCACCTGGGAGACGCTGTACACCGACGGCGAGCACTTCTATCTCCTGGACCCCGGCAAGCCGGACAAGGACTCGCAGAAGAACAGGAACGGCTCCCTGCAGGTCGCCTCGCTCGCGCGCGGCGCCCTCGCGCCGAGCCTGGACGCGGGTCGTGGTCCGATCGGCCTCTACCAGGACGAGGTGGGCGGACAGGTGTTCGTGCCCGCTGAGGGCCCGCCCGGCGCCGCCGAAGGCGAGCTCCGAGTCGTTCGCGGCGAAGCCTTGGCGGCGACGCTCAAGGTGGCCGCGCACCCCAAGCTGCTGGTCCGGCAGCAGGACGTCGTCTACGTCGTGGGCGAGAAGGCGGTGACGCTCGTGGATCCGGTCGCGCTCGCGGCCGTGGGAACGATCCCGCTGGCGCGGGGGGGCGAGGGACTGGTGGGCGACGGCGACCAGCCCACCGAGTTCCAGGTCAGCCCCGACGGCAAGCGGGCGTGCGCCCACTACGGGATCGCGCACAAGGTGGCCGTGCTCGACCTGGAGACGAAGCAGGCCATCGGGGCGACGAAGACCGGCAGCGGCGGCAAGAAGCTCTTCGGCAACATGATGGGCGGAATGTTCGGCATGGCGGGATTTCTGGCCTCTGGCTACGCGCCGTGGACCTACACGATGCCGAAGATGCTCGCGGTGCGGCCCGACGGGCGCTACGCGTATGCCATCAACAGCCAGACGAAGGACGTGACGGTGGTCGACACCGCGACCGGCAAATCCCAGGGAACGATCGGCGGTGGCGGGTACGCGCTCGAGCCCCTCAGCGGGGGCCGGTTCCTGTTCGAGGTCTCGGGCTCGGAGCTGCGGCTCATCGACCTCGAGAAGAACGCCAAGGCCGGTGAGATCTCGCTGCCCGACCTGCGCGGGCTGTTCTTCTCCCAGGACCGCTCGGTCGCGGTCGCGCTCGCGAAGCAGGCTGTCCTGGTGCTCGACGGCGCGAGCGGCAAGGAGCTCGCCCGGCTCACCGACCTCGCCAGCCCCGACACGATCGTGTTCGAGAGCGTCCGGTCGACACCCTGACCGGACGTACGACCGCGCCGGCCTCGGAAGCGAGGCTCAATTCCGCGTGACGTGGGCCGCGACCGCGAGCCAGGCTCCGTTGCGCCGGGCCCAGACGTCGGTGTAGCGGCCGGATCCCGCTCGGCCGTCCGGACCCGTGTAGGTCGTCCGCCCGTGAACGATCGCCACGTCGCCCATCAGCCGGACCTTCACGTCGTGCGCCTCGAGGCCCTTGATGGTGACCGGCTGGGCCGTGCGGTCGAGGAATGCCGCGCGGTCGAGGAGAGAGCCGTCGGGAAGCGAGCACAGGAAGTCGTCGGCCAGGATATCGCCGAATCTCTTCACGTCGCCCGCCTGGACCGACCGGATGTAGTCCAGGTTGAGGGCGAGGAGCGCCGTCATGTCCGCGGGGGAGGCGACAGGATTGCTCATCGGATCCTCCTTCCGGCTCGTTCGCCGGAGGGCGGCGATCGTCGCCTCGTCCGTCGCGACGACGACCGTCGTGTAGCTGTCGATCGCGGCAAGGACCGCCGCGCGCGGCCCGGTCTTCCACTCATGGCTGCCGTAGAACCGGTCCTCGGCTCGCTGGCGATCCTCCAGGCTCGGAAAGGCCCGCATCAGGTAGTACGAGTCCTGATCGTGGTCTGACGGGCCGTGGGCCACCACGTCGATCCCGAAGCGGGCGAGGAGGGGCAGGGCCTCTCGCTCGGCCACCTCGTGGAAGGCGGCGCGTGTGCCCGGCTTCAGGTTGTAGCAGCGGATCTCCAGGACCGGGTCTGGCCTTCCGCTCGAAGCTCCCGCGAGGACGAGGGCCACGGCGAAAAGAGGACCGCGCGCGAAAGAACCTTGGCGCATTCAATTTTCCTCACGGCGGGGAACGTCCGCCTCGCGAGCTTACTCGCCCAGCCTGTCGGCGAACAACGACGCATTCGCCATCGTCTAGACCAGGGACTCCCCATGCACGGCGACCCCGGCCGCGGCTCCGGCTGTAAAAATACGGCGACGAGTGTCGTTTCGGGGCATTGTCCATCGACGTAATGGTAGAGGTGGGAGATGGCCTTCTGGCAGGACTTGAAGTTCGCAGCCCGGTCGCTGGCCCGCGCGAAGGGGCTCACCCTCACGGTCGTGCTGACCCTGGCCCTGGGGATCGGGGCCAACGCGGCCATCTTCACGCTGGTCAGCGGGGTCCTCCTGAAACCGCTTGCCAACCGCGACGAGGACCGCCTCATCTACATCCGCCAGACCGCCCGGGGCATCGGGGCCGAGAACGCGACCTTCTCCGTGCCCGAGATCCAGGACCTGCGCGACCGGGTGCGCACGGTGACCGCGTTCGGCGACTTCTCGACGATCCCGTTCACGATGGTGGGTCTCGGCGAGCCGCGCGAGGTCCGGTCGGGAGTCGTCGGGGGAACGTATTTCGAGGTGATGGGCCTGCGGCCCGTGCTCGGCCGCCTCCTGGGCCCCGACGACGACGGGCCGAATGCCGCGGGCGCCGTTGTCCTCACCTACCGGTTCTGGACGACGGTCCTCAAGAGCGACCCGTCGGTGATCGGAAAGGTCGTGCGGCTGGGCTCGCGTTCGGCGACGGTGATCGGTGTCCTCGAGCCCTCGGTGCCGTACCCGGCCGAGACCGAGATCATCGCCAACGTGGTCACGAGCCCGCACCACCTGTCGGCCACGATGGTCACCGGGCGCGTGCACCGGATGACCGAGCTCTTCGGCCGCCTCGCCCCCGGCCAGGACATCGAGGCCGCGCGCGCGGAGCTGCGGTCCGTGCACGCGGGCATGCTGAAGGAGCACCCCGAGGCCTACCCGCCGAACGCGCGCTTCGACATCGAGGCCCGGCTGCTCCGCGACCAGATCACCTCCAAGGCCCGCACCGTGCTCCTCGTGCTCCTGGCCGCGTCCGTCCTCGTGTTCGTGATCGCCTGCTCGAACGTCGCGAACCTCGTGCTGGCGCGGGCGGTCCGGCGCGAGGGTGAGCTCGCGGTCCGGGCCGCCCTGGGAGCGAGCGCCAGCGCGCTCCGCCGAACCCTCCTCGCCGAGAGCCTGCTGCTGGCCGGCGGGGGAGCGCTCCTCGGAGTGCTGAGCGCGCGGCCGATGGTCGCCGTCCTCGCGCGCTACGCGTCGCGCTTCTCCGTGCGCGCGCTGGACCTGACGGTGGACGCGACCCTCCTCTGGGCCGCGGCCCTCCTCGCCGTGCTCGCCGCGGTGGCCCTCGCGTTCGTGCCTCGGCTGCCCTCGGCGGACGCCGCGCACGGCCTCGGCCTCGCGAGCGGCAGCCTGCGCATCACGGGTAGCACGAGCCGGCGGCTGCAGGCGTTCGCCGTCACCCAGATCGCTGCCTCCTTCGTCCTGCTCGTGGGGGCGAGCATGCTGATCAAGGCCCTCCTCGCCCTCCAGGCGACGGAGACCGGCCTCGACGTCCACCGCGTCCTCGCCCTGAACGTGCCCGTCATGAAGTACGGCCGCAGCCCGGACCAGATCCCCGACTTCTACAAGGAGGTCATCCGGCGCATCGGCGCGCTGCCCGGCGTCGACCGGGTGGCCCTGGGCACGCTCGTGCCCTGGCGCGACGCCGGCGCCTTCGGCCCCGGCTTCCAGTTCACGGTCGAGGGCTACCAGCTCGGCCCCGGGGAGGACGATCCCCACGGGCGCTTCCGCACGGTGTCGCCGGGATTCTTCTCTGCGCTCGGCGTGCCGCTCCTCGCCGGGCGCGACTTCGACGAGTCCGACCGGAAGGACTCCGAGAAGGTCGTCATCGTGAGCCAGAGCCTGGCCAAGCGCATGTTCCCGAACCAGGACGCGGTCAACCGCCACCTGCGCTGGACGGATCCAGTGATGGAGTTCATCGAGGTCGACAAGGGCCCGCGGCGCATCGTGGGCATCGTGGGCGACGTGGACGACGAGAACGTGGTGCCCGGCGAGGCGATCACCGTCTACCACCCGTTCGAGCAGGTCGAGATCTGGAGCGGCCGGCTGTTCGTCCACGCGAGTGTCGATCCCTACACGCTCGTCACGCCGATCACGCGGGTCATCCGCGACCTGTCCGGTGACCAGCCCATCGAGCACGCGGCGACGCTGGCCGACGTGAGGGCCGAGGTCCTGACCCCGGATCGGCTGAACGCGGTCGTCTTCGGCGGGTTCGCCGGCGTCGCCCTCGCCATCGCGGTGGTGGGCGTCGCGGGAGTGCTCGCCTTCTCCGTTAGCGCGCGCACGCGCGAGTTCGGCGTCCGCCTCGCGATCGGCTCCGAGCCGCGGCAGCTCCTCGGCACCGTGCTCCGCGAGGGGGTGACGATGGCCACGGTCGGGATCGTGGTCGGCATCGTCGTCGGCTTCGTGCTCGCCCGGATCGCCGGCGGCTATCTGCAGGAGATCCGGCTGCCGGGCGTCGTTCCCCTGCTCGGCTCCGCGTTCGTCCTTCTCACCGCCGCCGTCGTCGCTTCCGTCCTGCCCGCCGCCCGCGCCGCCCGCGTGGACGTGATGCAGGCGCTCCGCACCGAGTGACCGCCTAGCCCTCGCCGTCGTATACAGTCCCTGGTCATGGAGCTCCAGGGACGCGTGCCGGTGCCGGACGGCGAAGCCACACGCCTCGCGCGAGAGCTCTACGGCGTCGAGGCGACAGCGCGCGGCCTGCCCGGCGAGCACGACGAGAATTTCCAACTGGCGGCGTCGGACGGGCGGCAGCTCGTCCTCAAGGTCATGCATCCCGCCCGCGAGCGGAGCCTCATGGAGCTCCAGTGCGCCGCGCTCCGGCACCTCGCGCGCACGGCCCCCGACCTCGTCCTGCCCCGAGTCGTGGAGACTCTCGGAGGCCGCGACGTGTCGGTCGTGCCTTCTCCGCAGAGCGACCGTATCGTCTGGCTGCTCACCTTCGTGCCGGGCACGCCGCTCGCCGAGGCGCGTCCGCACACGCCGGAGCTTCTGTCGGGCGTAGGGCGGCTCGTCGGCCGGCTGAGCGCCGGGCTCGCGGGGTTTTCGCATCCCGGCGCCGACCGTGACCTCGTCTGGGACCTGGCGCGCGCGGGATGGATCCGCGGCCACGAGGGCGCGATCGGCGACGGCGAGCGCCGCGCGCTCGTCGTGCGGGCGCTCGAGGAGTTCGACCGCGAGGTCGGGCCGCGGCTCGCCGGCCTGCGCCACAGCGTCATCCACGGCGACGCCAACGACTGGAACGTGCTCGTCGCCGTGATGCGGGCGCAGGGCCACGAGGCGGTGAGCGTCATCGACTTCGGCGACATGCACCAGGGAGTGACGGTCGCCGAACCGGCGGTGGCCGCAGCCTACGCGCTTCTAGGCGAGCCCGACCCCCTGGCTGCCGTGTGCGCGATGGTCTCGGGCTACCACGCGGTCTTCCCGCTGCTCGAGGACGAGCTCGCTCTCGTGTGGCCGCTCGTCAAGGCCCGGCTCGCGGTGAGCGTCACCCTCTCGGCCGAGCGCAAGGACCAGGCCGACGATCCCTACGTGACGGTCAGCGAAGCCCCGGCCTGGGAGGCGTTCGAGCGGCTCGACCGTGTCCCGTCTCGGCTCGCGCACTCCGCGCTGCGGTCCGCGTGCGGC
Organism: Acidobacteriota bacterium; assembly: GCA_046726955.1. Classification (GTDB taxonomy): domain Bacteria; phylum Acidobacteriota; class Vicinamibacteria; order Fen-336; family Fen-336; genus CAVPGH01. The sequence goes on along the minus strand of JBKPBQ010000037.1, from coordinate 15,090 downwards.
TTCGAGCCCGTGCCCGGCGGTGCGCGCCGGACGGATCGGATCCGCTCGTTGGGACGAGGCGCCGCGAAGGTGCTCGACGTGGACCTCGAGCGAGCGCTCGTCTTCGACCTCGGCGTAGGCGGCCGCTTCCTGGGCGCGGATCCCGCCGCCGCGGAGACACGCCCCCTGACCGCCGCGATCTTCGGAGCGCTCGAGCGCGCGGAGGCGAGCGTAGGCGTCGGACGCTACGACGAAGCCCGGGGTCTCTACGACGCGGAGCTCTTCGGAGCGAGCGCGAACCCGACCGACGAGCGGCGGACGATCCACCTCGGGATGGACCTCTTCGCGCCGACGGGCTCGGCGGTGCGGGCGCCTCTCGACGGCGTCGTCCACCTCCGCACGAACAACACCGCGCGCCAGGACTACGGACCGCTCGTGGTCCTGCGCCACGACGCGGACGGCGAGCCGCCGTTCTTCACTCTCTACGGCCACTTGAGCGAAGACACGCTGCCCGCGCTCTCCGTCGGCCAGCGCATCGCCCGCGGGGAACCGTTCGCGCGCATCGGGGCGCCGCCTTCGAACGGCGACTGGCCGCCGCACGTCCACTTCCAGATCGTTCTCGACCTGCTCGGGCTCGACGCCGACTACCCGGGCGTCGCCCGCGCCTCCGAAAGAGAGGTCTGGAAAGCTCTCTCGCCGGATCCGAACCTCCTGGTGGGCATCCCGGAGTGGCGCTTCCCGCCCGCGGAGCGCTCGCCCGAGCCGCTGCGTGCGGCCCGCCGCGACCGCCTCGGACCGAACCTGAGCCTCTCTTATCGCCGTCCCCTGAAGATCGTCCGCGGCTGGCGGCAGTACCTGTACGACGACACCGGCCGCGCCTACCTCGACTGCTACAACAACGTGCCGCTCGTCGGGCACTCCCATCCCCGCGTCGTGCGCGCAGCGCAGGAGCAGCTGGCGCTCCTCAACACGAACACGCGCTACCTCCACGAGAACGTCGTGCGCTACGCGGAGCGGCTGACGGCGCTTCTCCCGGCGCCGCTGCGCGTGGCCTTCTTCGTGAACTCCGGCACCGAGGCCAACGAGCTGGCTCTCCGGCTCGCCCGCGTCTACACGCGCCGCGACGACGTGATCGTGCTCGAGCACGCCTACCACGGCCACAGCCAGGGCACGGTGGACCTCAGCCCCTACAAGTTCGACGGACCCGGCGGCCGGGGGCGGAAGGACTTCGTGCACGTGGCCCCGCTGGCCGACGACTACCGCGGACGTTATCGCCGCGGCGATCCCGAGGCGGGCCGGAAGTACGCGGCGCACGTCGGGGAGGTCGTTGGCGGCATTCGCGCGCGCGGCCGCGGGCTCGCCGCCTTCCTCGCCGAGAGCTTGCCCAGCGTCGGCGGCCAGATCGTCTTTCCTCCCGGCTATCTCGAAGAGGCCTACGCCCACGTGCGCCGCGCCGGCGGCGTCTGCATCGCGGACGAGGTGCAGGTGGGCTTCGCCCGGCTGGGCACGCACTTCTGGGGATTCGAGACGCAGGGCGTCGTGCCGGACATCGTCGTGCTCGGCAAGCCGATCGGAAACGGCTTCCCGTTGGGCGCAGTGGTGACGACTCGCGCCATTGCCGACGCGTTCGCGAACGGCATGGAGTTCTTCAGTACGTTCGGCGGGAATCCCGTGGCCTGCGCGGCGGGGCTCGCCGTTCTCGACGTGCTCGAGGACGAGCGGCTGCAGGAGCGCGCGCTGCGCGTGGGCCGGCACTTCCTCGTCGGCCTGCGCGACCTCCAGGAGCGGCATCCGCTCGTGGGCGACGTGCGGGGATCCGGCCTCTTTCTCGGTGTCGAGCTCGTGCGCGACCGGGAGAGCCGCGAGCCGGCGACCGAGGAGGCCTCCTACGTCGTCAACCGCCTCCGCGAGCGCGGCATCCTCACGGGCACCGACGGCCCCCACGAGAACGTCCTGAAGCTGCGTCCGCCCCTGATCATCTCGGAGAGCGACGCGGACCTGTTCGTGCGGACGCTCGACGACGTCCTCGGGGAGGATCCGATAGTCTGATAACCTCCCGCCCCACGGAGACCACGGAGGATTCATGCGGAACCCACTCAACCGGTTTGGGACGATGGCGGCCGGGCTCGCGGGCCTGGCCCTCGCGGTCGTCGCGTGCCAGAGCCAGCCCAAGGTCGAGCCGGCGACTCTCGTCCTGCAGAAGGGCAAGATCGCGACCGTCGACGACCAGAAGCCGGAAGCGCAGGCGCTCGCCGCGCGCGGCGACACGATCGTGGCCGTGGGCACGAACGAGGAGATAGCACCCTACGTCGGGCCGCAGACGCGCGTCATCGACCTCGGGGGGCGGCTCGCGACGCCGGGATTCATCGACGGGCACGGGCACTTCACCGGCGTCGGCAACGCGCGGATCGTCCTGAACCTCACGACCGCGAAGACCTGGGACGAGATCGTAGCGATGGTCAAGGAGGCCTCGTCCCGGACGAAGCCCGGCGAGTGGGTGTTCGGCCGCGGCTGGCACCAGGAGAAGTGGGAGAAGCCTCCCGCCCCTGCGGTGGAGGGATTCCCGACGCACCAGTCCTTGAGCGCCGTCTCGCCGAACAATCCCGTCGTGCTCGAGCACGCGAGCGGGCACGCCTCCTTCGCCAACGCGAAGGCCATGGAGCTCGCGGGGGTGACGCGCACCACGAAGAACCCGCCGGGAGGCGAGATCCTTCGCGACGCGAAGGGCGAGGCGACCGGCCTCTTCCGCGAGACGGCCGACGGGCTCCTCGACGCGGCCTACAAGAAGGCGCGGCAGAGCATGACGCCCGAGGAGCGCGAGGCCGAGGTGCGCCGTCAGATCCAGCTCGCCGACGAGGAAGCCATCTCCAAGGGCGTCACGAGCTTCCAGGACGCCGGGTCGAGTTTCGATACGATCGACGTCTTCAAGAAGGTCGCGAGCGAGGGCAAGCTCGGCCTGCGCCTGTGGGTCATGATCCGCGACACGAACGAGCGGATGGCGGAGAAGCTCGCCTCGTATCGCCTCATCGACGGCTACGACAAGCACCTCACGATCCGCGCCATCAAGCACACCTTCGACGGCGCGCTCGGATCGCGCGGCGCGTGGCTGCTCGAGCCCTACTCGGACCAGCCCGGAACCACCGGCCTCAACACGACGCCGGTCCCCGTGGTGGAGGAGACGGCGAAGCTCGCCATGGCCAACGGCTACCAGCTTTGCGTGCACGCGATCGGCGACCGCGCGAACCGGGAGGTCCTGAACATCTTCGAGGCCGCGTTCAAGGCCAACCCCGACAAGAAGGACGTGCGCTGGCGGATCGAGCACGCCCAGCACCTGAACCCGGCGGACATCCCCCGCTTCGGCCAGCTCGGCGTGATCGCGTCCATGCAGGGCATCCACTGCACGTCGGACGCCGTCTTCGTTCCCGCCCGGCTGGGAGCGCAGCGCTCGGAGGAGGGCGCCTACGTCTGGCAGAAGCTCATGAAGTCGGGAGCCGTCGTCTCGAACGGCACCGACGCTCCCGTCGAGGACGTGGATCCCATCCCGAACTTCTACGCAACGGTGACGCGCAAGCTCAAGGACGGCTCGACCTTCTATCCCGACCAGCGCATGAGCCGGCCGGAGGCGCTCCGGTCGTACACGCGCAACGCGGCCTACGCCGCTTTCGAGGAGGGAGAGAAGGGCTCGCTCTCCGTGGGCAAGCTGGCCGACGTCACCGTCCTCTCCAAGGACATCCTCACGGTGCCCGAGGAGGAGATCAAGACCGCGCGCGTGGACTTCACGATCGTGGGAGGGAAGGTTCTCTACGAGAGGAAGTGAACGGGTCGCGTTCGACGGCTTCTCGATCGTGACCTCGCACAAGATCATCGCGCCGTGATCCGGTTCGCTCTCGCCCTCTTCCTCCTCCTCGCCCCGGTCCGTTTTCCCAACTCCGGCGCGGCCGCGGCCCAGCCTGCGTTCCTGCGCGGCGTGACGGCGCTCCACAACTTCCAGTACGAGGACGCGGTGGAGGCCTTCCAGGAGGCCCAGCGGCTCGATCCCGACTTCGCGCTCGCCTACTGGGGCGAGGCGATGGCCTACAACCAGACGCTCTGGCTCAACCAGGATCCGGAGAAGGCGCGCGAGATCCTGCAGCGTCTCGCGCCCACGCCGGAGGCACGCGCGCGGAAGGCGACGACCGACCGCGAGCGGGGCTACCTCGAGGCGGTCGAGCTCCTGTTCGGACCGGGCGACAAGCCGTCGCGCGATCGCGCCTACGCCGAGGCCATGGGACGCCTGGCCGCGGCGCATCCCGACGACCTCGAAGCTCGGACCTTTCACGCGCTCGCCCTCATGGGCACGGCCGTGCGCTCGCCGGCGCTCTTCGGCTCGCGGGGCGACGACCTGCACCAGCACGCGCTCGTGGGAAGCGAGGTCCAGAAGCAGGCGGCGACGATCCTCGAGGGCGTGCTGAAGGCCAACCCGGACCACCCGGGTGCGCTCCACTACCTGATCCACGACTACGACGATCCCGACCACGCCCGTCTCGCGCTGTCCGCGGCCCGCGCCTACGCCCGCGTCGCCCCCGAGTCGAGCCACGCCCTGCACATGCCCGCGCACATCTTCCTGCAGCTCGGCATGTGGTCGGAGGCGGCGGCCGCGGACGCGGCCTCCTTTCGCGCCTCCGAGGCGTGGGCCCAGAAGAAGAAGCTCGGCGTGGGCATGCTCGACTACCACAGCCTCTCCTGGCTCCTCTACGAGTCGCTCCAGCAGGGCCGGTACAGAACGGCGCGGGAGACCCTCGATCGGATCGCTCCGGCGGTCGAGGAGACCGGAGCCCCCCGCCTCAAGGCCCTGCAGTCGGACATGCGCGCCCGCTACGTGATGGAGACGCGCTCGTACGCGCTCCTCACGGGCGCGAACGACTTCGCCACCACGGGCGAGCTGTTCGCCATCGGCGCCAGCGCGGCGAAGACGGGAGACACGACGCGCGCCGAGCGGGCGCTCGCGGAGCTCCGGAGACGCGCGGGCACGCGCGGGACGAGCGACTTCAAGCTCGACGCGGCGGTGATGGAGAAGGAGCTCGCGGGCCTCCTGGCGCTCGGGACGGGACGCGGGGACGACGCGCTGCTGCGCCTCCAGGAGGCGGTGGCCCTCGAGCGCGAGCTTCCGCCGCCGATGGGACCGCCTCGTCCGCTCCAGCCGGCGAGCGAGCTCTACGGCGAGCTGCTGCTCGAGCGGGGCAAGCCTCGCGAAGCGGCGGCGGAGTTCGCGCGGTCGCTCGCGCGGTGGCCGAACCGGTCGCGGAGCGTCCTCGGGCTGGCTCGCGCGTCGGCCGCGCTCGGGAACAACGACGCGGCCCGTCGGCACTACCGGAAGCTCCTCGACAGCTGGCGCCAGGCCGACTCCGACCTCACGGAGCTCGCGGAGGTGCGGAAGTGGTGACGATCCGGCCCGCTCTGCCTTCGGATGCCGACGGCCTGTGGTCGATCTTCCACGCGGTGGTCGCGACCGAGACGACCTACACCTTCGCGCCCGACACGCCGCGCGAGGTCGGCGTCGGCTACTGGTTCGGGCCTGACGTCCGGTCGTTCGTGGCCGAGGAAGACGGCCGCATCGTGGGCATGTACAAGCTCGTCGCGAACCAGCGCGACCTGGGCTCGCACGTCGCCAACGCGTCCTTCATGGTGGACCCGGCGAGCGCGGGCAAGGGAGTCGGACGGGTGATGGGGGAGCACTGCCTGCGCGAAGCCCGGCGCGCCGGCTTCGCGGCCATGCAGTTCAACTTCGTGGTGAGCACGAACACGGGCGCCGTCGAGCTCTGGAAGCGCCTCGGCTTCCAGATCGTCGGCACGCTGCCGAAGGTCTTCCGCCACCGCGAGCTCGGCCTCGTGGACGCGTACGTCATGCACCGGTTCCTGGACGACATCGACCCGTCCTGATCAGTCGTCCCAGCGGAACGCCCCCAGCCGCTGGACGGTCAGGGCGGCGTTGCGCGCGCCCGCGGCCAGGCTCTCCGGCACTCGGCGCGACTCCGTGAACTCCCGCAGGAAGCCGGCGGCGAAGGCATCGCCCGCTCCCGTCGTGTCCACGACGTTCGACACCGGCACGGCGGGGCAGGCGATCCGGTCGGCGCCGCTGAACGCGAGGCTGCCGTCTGGTCCCAGCGTGACCACGAGCAATCGTCCGCTGCGCCGGGCAACCTCTTCGACACGGGCGATCCGCTCGACGTCTGCTGGCCCGAAGCCGAAGAACCCGACGTGGAAGCGGTCGAGATAGCGGTCCACGATGCCGACGTCGCCCGTGACGTCCGCGAGGTCCCCGAAGTCCACGGCGCGGAAGCCCGGCGACGGCGCCTCCATGACGGAGTCGAACAGCGCCTCGACCTGCGAGTAGACGGTCGCCATCAGCAGGTCCGTCCCGGCGATCACCTTCCGCTCGCGCGGCCCGAGGCGGTAGTCGGCGAGGACGCCGGGCTCGTAGCGGACGAAGATCTTCTCGCCCGACGGCTGGCGGTCGATGAGCTGCAGCGAGGTCGCGCCGTCGCGCTCCGCGACACAGGCCTCGAGGGCGAAGGCCTCGAGCGCCCGTCGCACGAGGGCCGCCTCGGGATCGCGGCCGAGTGCGGTGACGACGCCTACGGTGTCCGTGGGCGGAAAGAGCCGCCTGGCGTTGACCGCGAAGTTCAGCGTGATCCCGCCCGGGCGGTCGCGCTGCAGGTTGAGGTAGCGATCGACCCCGCAGTCGCCGACCGCGGTGATCCTCACGACCGGAGCAGGTCCGCCTCCGCGCTCGCTTCCAGGGGTGGCAGCGCCCGCACGTGCCTCTCCAGCGCTTCGAGCGGCTCGCCGTCGAGGGCGCGGCCGGGTCTCCGGGGCGCCCCGACCTCGAAGCCCTGGAGGCGGAGGCCGGCCTTGAGCGTCCCCGTCGGATTGGCACTGCGCCGAAGGACGTCGAAGACGGGCAGGACCTGCTGCGAGTAGATCCGGCGGGCGAGCGCGAGATCGCGTTTCTCGAGCACCGCCGTCATGAGCTGCCGGCCCGAGCGCGGCACGACGTTCAGGAGGCCGGTGATCCAGGCCCGGCAGCCGAGCGCGAAGGACTCGAGGGCCGTCTGGGGGGCGCCGCAGACGACCTGGACGCGGTCGCCCACGCGGCGCTGGATGTCGTGGACGCGCGAGGCGTCGCCGGTGCTCTCCTTGATGTAGCGGACGCGCTCGATGCCGGCGAGCCGCTCGACGATCGACGCGACGAGATCGACGCCGGTGAGCGAGGGGTAGTTGAAGAGGACGATCGGCAGCGCGGTGGCGGCGGCCACGTCCGCGTAGAAGGCGTACGCGTCTTCCGGCGATCGTCCGGAGTAGAGCTCAGGCAGGACCGGCGCGGCGAGGATCGCCGCGGCTCCGCGCTCCGCCGCGGCCTTGGCCAGCCGGCAGGCCTGCCGCGTCGTGGTGGTGATCACCGCCGGCACGACGGGCACGCGTCCCGAAGTGCCGGCGAAGACGGCATCCCAGACCGCGAGCGTCTCGCCCTCGTCGAGCAGCAGGCCTTCGCCCGAGAGCGCGGTGGGCACGAGCCCGCTCGCCCCGCTCGCGAGCGCGTGGTCGACGAGCCGAACGAGCGCGCCCGTGTTCAGCGACTCGTCGGAGTGGAACGGCGTGACCAGCGGAGCGAGCGTCCCCGTTAGCGAGGTCGGCATTGCAATTGCGGGAGTCTAGCAGGCGGCGGCTACAATCGACCCCATGGTGCTCGCGGCGCTTCTCTTCGCAACGGCACTGCCGGCCGGCGCACCGACCCCGTCGCTCCCTCCGGCACGCGACCCCGTCCGCGTCGAAAGCGGCCCCCTTCGGCTCGAGCTCGACGGCCGGCTGTGGACGCGCGTCGTCGCGACGTTCGAAGGCCGGGAAACGCTCCTCGGACCGTATCGCCCCTCGGAGTACCTGACGGTCGCCGGCAAGGAGGTGACCGACTTCGCTCGTGTGGGCGACGAGGAGCGGCCGATCGAGGACGCGCTCGGCTCCGGCCGTCGGCTGACGATCGTCGGACGAGCGGAAACGGAGGGTCTCGAGAAGACCGTCACCATCGACGTACGCGACGACCTTCCCCGGTTGGCCCTCGTCAGCACGCGCTACCGGAACATCGGCGCCCGCGAGCTGACGGTCGGCGGGTGGACGAGCAACGCGCATGCGCTCTCCGCGGTGGAGGGTGCCACGCCGTCCTTCTGGTCCTTCCAGAGCGGCTCCTACCCGTCGAGGCCGGACTGGGTGCTCCCCCTGAGGAAGGGGTTTGCCCAGGAGAACTTCCTCGGCATGAACGGCTCCGACTACGGGGGCGGAACGCCGGTCGTGGACGTGTGGCGGCGCGACGTCGGGATTGCAGTCGGACATGTGGAGGTCGTGCCCAAGCTCGTCTCCCTGCCCGTGGCGATGCCGACGGCGAAAGAGGCGACGCTCGCGGTCCGCGAGAAGCGCGCCCGGACGCTCCGGCCCGGCGAGGCCTTTGACACCTTGCGGACGTTCGTCGCCGTACACCGCGGCGACCACTTCCAGCCCCTCTCGGACTATCGCGCGCTCATGACGCGCCAGGGCCTCGTGCAGCCCCGGGCGCCGGCGAGCGCCTACGAGCCGATCTGGTGCGCGTGGGGCTACGGCCGCGACTTCACTCCGGACCAGGTCGTAGGCACGCTCCCCGTGGCCAAGCGCCTCGGCTTCCGATGGGCGACGCTCGACGACGGCTGGCAGGTGGCCGAGGGCGAGTGGGTGCCCGTCCCCCGCAAGTTCCCGAACGGCGACGCGGACATGAAGGCGCTCGTCGACCGCATCCACGAGCAAGGCCTGAAGGCCCAGCTCTGGTGGACGCCGCTGGCGGTGGACCCCGGGACGCCGCTGCACCGGGAGCATCCCGAGCAGCTTCTGCTTGACGAGCAGGGAGCGCCGCGCAAGATCACCTGGTGGGACTCGCTCTACCTCTGCCCCGCTTATCCACCCGTGCGCGCGGAGGCCGCGGCCTTCGCGCGAAAGGCGATCGCCGACTGGGGGTTCGACGGCCTCAAGATCGACGGCCAGCACCTCAACGGCGCGCCTCCCTGCCGCAACCCCGCTCACAACCACGAGAGGCCCGAGGAGTCCGTCGAAGGAGTGCCGGGCTTCTTCAAGGCCATCTTCGACGCGGCGACCGCGGCCAAGGCCGAGGCCGTGGTGGAGATCTGTCCCTGCGGCACCGCGTACTCGGTCTTCACGCTGCCCTACCTCAACATGACGGTGGCCTCGGACCCCGAGAGCTCCTGGCAGGTGCGCCTGAAAGGCAAGACGCTCCGGGCCCTCACCGGCCCCGAGACCGCCTACTTCGGCGATCACGTCGAGCTGTCCGAGGGCGGAGAGGACTTCGCCTCGACCTTCGGCATCGGCGGAGTGATCGGCACGCAGTTCGCCTGGCCCGGCGCCCCCGGCAAGAAGGACCCCAAGCTCCTGCTGACTCCCGCGCGCGAGAAGGCGTGGGCCTTCTGGACGGGCCTCGACGCGGAGAAGAAGCTGAGCCGGGGCGAGTACCTCGGCGGGCTCTACGACATCGGCTTCGATCGGCCCGAGGCCCACGCCATCCGCAAGGGCGACACCTTCTACTACGCCTTCTTCGCTCCCCGCTTCACGGGCGCCCTCGAGCTGCGCGGTCTCGCCGCGGGACGACGCTACCGCGTCCGCGACTACGTCGACGGCAAGGACCTCGGGACGGTGAGCGGACCCCAGGCGCGGCTCACCGTGGCGTTCCGCCGTCACCTGCTGCTGGAAGCGGAGCCGGAATGAGGGCCTTCCTCTTCTCGAGGCCGGTCCACCGCTCGGCGTTCGTGCGATAGACCCTCTTCAAGACGTCCGCGGCCAGGGCCATCCCGTAGCTGCGCCACCATTCGGCGTCGGCGGACCAGAACCACTCGTCCTCGGTCTCGAGCTGGCGCACGTGGGCGAGGTACATGGCGAGGTCGGGATCGTTGTCGGTGCCGAAGAGGATGCGGCCCTGGTACTTCTCGAAGAACCGTCGGGCATTCCGCGGCTGCCGTCCCAGCTCCCACATCCGGGCCGCGAAGTCGACGTCCACGTTCGGGTGGCGGTCGAGCAGCCTTCCCACCGCCGAGAGGTCGTTGGCGAGATTGAAGGCGTGGACGGCCACGAAGCGCGTTCCGCGGTGCCGCTCGAGCACGCGCTCGAACGACTGCTGGAGCGCCGCGAATCCGGGAGTGCCCTTCTCGTAGAGCGACCAGTGGGCCGAGCGCCGCAGGTCGTTCCGCTCGTCGGGAGCCTCGTAGAAGGCGGCCGGCTCCGCGATGTGGACGAAGACGGGCACGCCCAGACGGCCGGCCTCGTCCCAGAGCGGGTCGAACCGAGCATCGTCGATGAAGTAGCTCGTGTCGCCGTCGCGCACGAGCCCGATCCCCTTGTCGGTCAGCTCGCCGAGCCCGGCCGCGCCCGCGGTGACGTCGTCGCGCAGCGCTCGTCGCAACCGCTCGCCGTAGTCGGCGGCGGCGACACGCTCGCGGTCGAAGCCCGCGAACATCACGAAGCGGCCGGGATGGGCCGCGGCGTACTGCGCGTGGAGCCGCTTGAACTCGCCGCCGGTGGCCCCCGTCAGGACGTAGGAGGTCCGTACGTTGACCCGGTCCATGAGCTTCACCCACTCGGCCACGGCCTCGGGCGTCTTCGCGTAGGCGTGGCTGTGGGCGTCGATCACCGGATAGCGAAACCGCCGCACGGGGGTCTCGGGAACCACGAGGGTCGATTGGAGCTCCCCCGGGTCGAAGCGGTCGCCCGGAGGAGCGTCCTGCGGTCCCGGGTAGACGACGGGCGGATCCTCGCCCCGGGCCAGGGTGGCCAGGCAGAGCATCACGACCGCCGCTCGCGTCCTCATCGCGGGACGACCTCGATCACTCGAGTGAACTCGTGCGCCGCAGATTGTATCCGTCGAGAGTTCGGAGCGTTAACCCGGGATGTTCCGACGTTGGCCGGCGTGGTTTGTCCCCGTACACGCGTCGGGCTAGCATCCGCGCTCGATGCCGTTCTCACCTGGGATGCAGCTCGGAACCTACCGTATCGTGGGATCCCTGGGGGCGGGAGGGATGGGCGAGGTCTATCGCGCCCGCGACTCCAGGCTCGATCGCGAGGTCGCGGTCAAGGTCCTGCCCGCGCGGCTCGCCGCCGATCCCGACGCCCTCGCGCGATTCAGGCGCGAAGCGAGGGCCGTCGCGGCCCTCTCCCATCCGAACATCCTCGCCATCCACGACGTCGGCACGGACGACGGCGTCGACTACGCGGTCATGGAGCTGCTCGAGGGAGAGGCCCTGCGCGAGCTTCTCGTCCACGGGGCGCTGCCCGTGCGGAAGGTCCTCGAGTACGCGACGCAGATCGCGCAGGGGCTCGCGGCCGCGCACGACAAGGGGATCGTCCACCGCGACCTGAAGCCGGAGAACGTCTTCCTCACGAATGACGGGCACCTGAAGATCCTCGACTTCGGCCTGGCCAGGCAGAACCCGCTGCTGCCCGCGGCCGACGACACCCACTCGCCGACGCTCTCGCGCACCGATCCCGGGATGATCGTGGGGACGGTGAGCTACATGTCGCCCGAGCAGGTGCGCGGGGACCCCATCACCCACCGCGCGGACATCTTCGCGTTCGGGTCCCTCGTCTACGAGATGGCGACGGGCACCCGCGCCTGGAAGCGCGACACCGCGGCCGAGACGATGACGGCGATCCTGCGGGAGGACGTTCCCGAGCTGCCGCCGACCGTGACGGCCGCGGCCCCCGGGCTCGCTCCCATCATCGCCCACTGCCTGGAGAAGCGGCCCGAGGATCGCTTCCAGTCCGCGCGCGACCTCGCGTTCGACCTCAGGACCGCGAGCGGGTCGATCGCCGTCAGCAGTCGCCCGACCCTCGCGCTGGCGTCGCGGGGACCGATATCGATGCTCCGGAGGTGGCGGGGACTCGCCTTGCTGCTCGCGGGACTGGTCGTGGGTGCCCTCGGCGTCGCCCTTCTGCGTCCGGTGGGCTCCCCGGTGCCGGCGAAGACGAGGCGTCTCACCTTCTCCGGGACCGACACCGAGCCCACCGCGGCGCCGGACGGCCGGCTCGTGGCCTTCACCTCCACGCGCGACGGCGTTTCGCGTATCTGGATCAAGCAGCTTGCGGGCGGGGGCGAGCAGGCGCTCACCTCCGGTCCGGATCGCCTCGCGCGCTTCTCGCCCGACGGGTCGAGCGTCCTGTTCGTGCGCGACGAGGGCCAGTCGCAGTCCGTCTACCGGGTGGCCCTCGTCGGCGGCGAGCCGCGAAAGCTCGTCCACGACGCGGTGGACGCCGACTGGTCGCCCGACGGGCGACAGGTCGTCTTCGTGCGCACGCGGACGGAGCCGGGCCGCTCCTTCGCCGGGCTCTACGTGTCCGACCTCCAGGGCCAGAAGGAGCGACGTCTCCTGGAGCTCGAGAACGCCATCCTCTTCGGCGTGCGCTGGTCGCCGGACGGAGGGTCGATCGCGGTGACGCGCGCCAACGTCGCGAGCACGGCCGTGCGCTCCGGTGTCATCCTCGTGGACGTCGCGAGCGGCCGCGAGCGGACGTGGGCGGGCGGGGACGCGTCGCTCCCGCTCTCGGCTCCCGTCTACCTCGGCGACGGCCGCGAGATCGTGGTGGCCCAGAGCGAGAGCGCCATGGGCAACCTGACCGCCGCCCAGAGCCGGGTGATGGGCCTCGACACGCGGAGCGGCCGCGAGCGGCTGTTCTTCTGGGCCGCCGATCTCTTCCCGGCCGGCGGCAACTCCTTCGTGTCGCCGGTCCTCGACGCGATCGGCCCGGGACAAATCGTCTTCGACTCCGTCGAAGAGCGCCAGAAGCTGATCGAGGTTGGCCTCGGTCCGGGGCCGTACGGCGAGCGGGCGCTCACGCGCGGTCGCAGCGTCGATCGCCAGCCGGCCTACTCGCCCGACGGCGAGCAGATCGTGTTCTCCTCCAACCGCAGCGGCAACCTGGACCTGTCGCTGCTGTCCACGAAGACGGGCGCCCTCCGGCAGATCACCGACGACCCCGCGGACGACTGGGATCCGGCCTTCACGCCCGACGGCCGGCAGATCGTGTGGAGCTCGGGCCGGAGCGGCGGCCTGGAGATCTGGATCGCCAACGTCGACGGCAGCGGCGCCCGGCAGATCACCAAGGGCGGCAAGGGCGCGGAGAACCCGACGATGACGCGCGACGGGTGGATCGTCTACACGGATGACGACCCGGACCCCGAGGCGATCGGCATCTGGAAGACCCGTACCGACGGCAGCGGCGCCCGGCGGCTGCTGGCCGGCCCGCACTCGAACCCGGAGGTCTCGCCCGACGGCCGCTACGCCCTGGCCGTCCGGTTCAACCGCGTGGCCCTTCGCAATCAGATCCGGGTCGTGGAGATCGACTCCGGGAAGGTCGTGCCGTTCGAGATCGAGATCGCCTACCGGCTGAGCGCACCGAACATCGTCCTCGGCCGCACGCGGTGGATGCCGGACGGGCGCGCGATCGCGTTCGTGGCGATGGACGCGCAGGGGCGCTCCGGCGTGTTCGTCCAGGACTTCTTGCCGGGCCGCGACAGCGCGGGCACGCGCCGCCCGCTCGCCGGCTTCTCCTCTGCCTACGTGACCGAGTCCTTCGGGATCGCACCGGACGGCCGTCGCCTGACGCTCTCCACGCTCGAGCAGTCCGGGAGCCTGATGATTGCCGAGGGACTGCCGGGTGTCGCTCCGCCGCGCCGGAAGACGCCCTGATCGAGTCGCGCGCCCGGTAGCCCGTTCAGCGCGGCGAGCCGAGCTCGAATCGCTTCGCGAGCCAGGTCCACTCCTCCCGGTCCTCGGGCGACCGGGCGACGAGAGGGCCGGAGTCGGCGAGCAGGCGCGCGGCGCGCTCCTTCTCTCCGGCGAGCGCCAGGGCGAGGATCCGCCAGCGCCGGAGACGCGGCGCGTGCTGGGCGTAGGGCTCGACCTGCGCCAGGAGCCCGTCCGCGGCGACGTAATCGCGGCGCGCGAGCATGGCCATCGCCGCGAGCTCGAGCCGCTCGGGAGCGGCACCGTCGCCGGCTGCCTGCGCGGCGGCCGACTGCTCCTCGACGCTGCTGCCGAGATACCAGAGCGCGACCGCTTCGGGGCCTCCCGGAGCGAGTGCCGGCTCGAGATCCGGCAAGCCGATGGGGGGAGCGACGCGCTCGACGGCCCAGGCGATCCGGTCCACGAGCGCGCGGCGCGGGAACGCGGCGAGCGTGCGCTCCGTCCACGACGACGGCCAGAGCCCGCGAACGAACGCGCTCGAGCCGAACCGCTCGCGCGCCGGTCCCATCTCCATCAGCCGCTTGTAGACCGGAGAGACGGCGGGGCTGACGATCGCGGGGTCGAGGCGATAGGGGTAGTCGTCGACCAGCGGAAGCGAGTCGGCTGTCAGCTCCGCCAGCAGAGGCGCGTCCGCCATGAAGGTCGCGCCGAGGTCGGCCGGCGACTCGAAGCCCGCGGCGCGCATCCAGCCGGCGACGGCGGGGTCGCTCCACTGCCTCGTCAACCGATCGTCGGAAGCAGGGCCGCGCGCGCCCCGCGTGCCCACGAGCAGCCACTCGTGCCCGTATCCGGTCCAGAGCGAGCAGTCGGAGAACACGTCGCAGAAGCCCTTGATCACCGACAGCGCTTCCCAGCCTTCGAAGTGCAGGACGGGCAGCCAATAGGAGGCGATCCCCCCGTCGGTGAGGCGCTCGCGCATCAGGTGGAAGAACTCGCGCGAGTAGAGATTGACGATGCCGGCGCTCTTCGGAGGCGGCGGCTCGCCGGTGATCACGTCGTAGCGGCGGGTGGTGCTGAGCAGGAAGTAGCGCCCGTCGTCCACGTGCACGGAGACCCGCGGGTCGCGCAAGGGATTGGCGGCGGCGTCCGTCCAGCGCAGACCGCTCAGCTTCAGGACGTCGGCGGAGACGTCCACCACGTCGATCGCCGTCAGCTCCTTCGTGTCGGTCAGCGCGCGCGCGGTGGTTCCGAGCCCGTAGCTGATCACGAGGGCGGTGCGGGGCTCGGGGTGCAAGGCGACCGGCAGCCACACGAACTCGCCCATGTAGCGGCCGGCGAGATAGTCGGTGGCCGACCTGTCTCTTAT
>JBKPBQ010000036.1:0-9588 GCA_046726955.1 Acidobacteriota bacterium | reverse complement strand
TCCGGCGCGGCCGAGATCACGAAGAAGGAGAAGCGATGGCCGGGGATCCCGTTCTCGAGAAGCCGCACGAGGAGGTCGATGTTGGGCTTGAGCCGCACCTCGCGCCCCGCCGCCCGCAGGTCCTCCCGCCGCACCGACCGGTAGTCGGGATCGTGGCGGAGCAGATACGCGAGCTCGCCGCCTTGCTGGACGAGGTTCGTGCGGGCGAGACCCTGCGCGCGCTCCGCGAACCCGGTGTGGCCGAGCCGGTGGCTCAGGACCTCGCCGGAGTCGTTGAAGCTCAGCGTCTGGTCGAAGTCGCTCGCGATCAAGTAGTGCCGCGTCATCGTGCCCTCCACGCGGGGTGTCCCAAACCGGACACCTGCAAACACCCCGTCATTGGAAGCTACGGTCCAGGGACCCCGGCGGTCCAATGGAACCTCGCGACCGGGCCGATCGATCCTGCTCATGGCTCGGAAGTTCCGTCTTCACAGTTCTTCGCAGGGCCGACAACCGCAGGCAACGCGCGGGCCCCATCGTCTACTTTGTCCGGACCGGCTCCGGACGAGGAGGACAAGATGCTCGACCCTAGGATGACGATGGTGGCCCTCGCCGTTTCCGGCGCAGGGGCTCTGGGCCTCGGGGGGGTCTGGGCCGCGGCCGCCCACACCGGCTTCCGCTGCGCGCACGGTCATCACGACAGCGCGATGGTGCACCGGTTCGTGGACTTCGCGGTCAACGAGAAGCTCGACGAGGTCAAGGCCACGGACGAGCAGCGGCAGAAGGTCCGGGAGATCAAGGAGCGGCTCCTGAAGGACGGCCATGCCCTCCACGAGAGCCACGGCGAGCTGCACGCCGACCTCGTGAAGCTGCTCGAGCAGGACCAGGTGGACGCCGCGCAGGTGAAGGCGCTCGTGCACCAGAGGACGGACGCCCTCGTGCGCTTCGCGGACGAGGCGGCGGACGCCGTCGTGGAGCTGCACGACGTCTTCACTCCGGAGCAGCGCAAGCTGCTCCTTGCCGATCTCCGCGACCACCTCGACCGGCGCGGCAACTGAGCCCGCGCGCCTTCGGCCCTATGATGGCGGGCGTGGCCGACAAAGCCGCGCCCGCCATTCGCGCGCTCCTCGTCGAGGACGATTCGAAGCTCGCCGCCCTCACCGCCGAGTACCTGAAGGGGCACGGCGTGGAGGTCGTGATCTGCGGCGACGGCGCGCGCGGGCTCGAGGAGGCGCGGCGCTCGCGGTTCGACGTCGTCCTCCTCGACCTCATGCTCCCCGGCCGGAACGGGCTCGAGGTCTGCCGCGAGCTGCGCGAGAGAACGGACGTGCCCATCCTCGTGCTCACCGCCCGCGGCGAGGAGGCCGACCGCGTGCTCGGCCTCGAGCTCGGCGCCGACGACTACCTGACGAAGCCCTTCTCGCCCCGCGAGCTCCTCGCCCGCATCCAGGCCCAGGTCCGCCGGGCCCGGGGGCACGCGGGTCCTGCCGCGCGGCCGATCGTGCTCGGCGACCTGGCCCTCGACCCGCAGGCGCTGCGGGCCACGCTGCGCGGCCGCGAGCTGCCGCTCACCGTCTACGAGTTCCACCTGCTCCGCGCGCTCGCGGAGCGCGCCGGACAGGTCGTCTCGCGCGAGCGCCTCCTCGAGCTCGTGAAGGGCAGCGCCGAGGAAGCGTTCGACCGGTCGATCGACGTGCACATCTCGCGGCTCCGGGCCAAGCTCGGCGACGACTCGCGCCACCCCCGCCTGCTGAAGACGGTGCGCGGCGCCGGGTACCAGCTGACGGCGACCGCGTCCGGGCGATGAGCTTCCGCTTCCGTCCGCGCACGCTCTTCCGCCAGGTCTACCTCCACGGTGTCCTGCTGCTCGTCCTCGTCATGCTGTGCTTCGCGGTGGCGGGGATCTTCCTGGGCCGGGACGACCAGTTCCGGACGGATCCTGGCCGCCTCGCGCAGCACGTGGGCCGCCTCATCGCTCCGCTGCCCGACGACGCCATTGCCGCCCAGCTCCCGCAGCTCGCCCGCGGCCTCGACGTGAACCTCGCCGTCTACACCGACGACGGCCGCCGTCTGGCCGCGGCCGGACGCCGCCCGCTTCCTCCCCTTCCCCCGGAGGAGGTGACGAGCCTCCACGCCCCCGACACGACGCCTCGGCACCGCCATCTCGCGGCCGCCAGCGACGCGGGACCCGGCCGCTACGTCCGGCTGTCGCTCCGGATCTCGCATGGCGAGCTGCTCCTGCGCTTCCTGGGCATGCTCGCGCTCGTCATCGGGGTGCTCGCCCTCGCCTCCGCTCCGCTCGCCCGCGCCATCTCGCGCCCGATCGAGCACCTCGCGCAGGTCGCGCGCCGGATCGGCGAGGGCGATCTGAAAGCCCGCGCCGACCTCCACCGGAAGGACGAGATCGGCGCGCTCGGTCGCACGCTCGACGAGATGGCGGAGCGGCTCGGCCGGCTCCTCGAGAGCCACCGCGAGCTGCTCGCCAACGTCTCCCACGAGCTCCGCACACCGCTCGCCCGCATCCGCGTCTCGCTCTCCCTCGTCGCGGAAGCCCCGCCCGGCGACGCGGCGCGCCACCTGCAGGCCATCGAGGAGGACGTGGCGGAGCTGGAGACGCTCGTGGGGGATCTCCTCACGGCCTCGCGGCTCGACGCGGGCGGCGGGCTCGAGCTGCGTCGCCAGGCGGTTGCTCCCCGCGCGCTCGTCGAGGCCGCGGTCGTCCGCTTCTCTCGCCTGCACCCGGGACGCGAGGTCGCCTCGCGCCTGGAAGACGTGCCGGACGTCGAGGGCGAGCCCGCGCTTCTCGCGCGCGTCCTCGACAACCTGCTCGACAACGCGGCCCGCTACTCCGAGCCCGCTTCCCCCATCGAGGTCTCGCTCGCCGGCGACGCCGGGGGAATCGCGATCGCCGTGCGGGACCACGGCATCGGCATCACCCCCGAGGATCAGGCCCGGCTCTTCACGCCCTTTTTCCGCGCCGACCGCAGCCGCGACCGCCACACCGGAGGCGTCGGCTTAGGGCTCACGCTCTCCAAACGGATCGTGGAGGCGCACGGCGGACGCATCGAGGTGGAGAGCCGTCCGGGCGAGGGCACGACGGTGCGCGTATCGCTGCCGGGCGCGAGACGATCACCCTCGTCCTGACCTTTCGCGGCTTATCATCCGCGCGTGGTCGGAGACGCGCGCCCGCCGGGTCCTCTCGACTACCTCCCCTCGCGGCTTCCCTTCCTTCTCTACGTCGGCTTCGCGCACGCCTGCTTCGTCACGGCCTTCGCCCTCCTCGCCCGCGACCCCGTCGGTCTCGGCGGCTTCTACTACCACCCTAGGCTCATCGCGGTCGTCCATCTCGTGACGCTCGGTTGGATCGGCGGCTCCGTCCTGGGGGCGATCTACGTCGTGGGTCCGCTCGCCCTCCGCTTCCCGCTGCCCGGAGGAATGCTCGACGTGGCCGCCTTCGTCGCCTTTGCGGTCGGCGTCCTGGGAATGGCGTCGCACTTCTGGATCGACAGCTATAGCGGCATGACCTGGTCGGCGGGTCTCGTGACTCTCGCCTTCGCCGGGGTGGGCGTCAGGGTCGCGCGGGGACTCTATCGCGCTCCCGTCCCGCCCGAGGTCAAGCTGCACGTGCTCCTCGCGTTCGTGAACGTCCTCCTCGTGGCCGCACTCGGCATGCTGCTGGGCGTGAACAAGGCCGCACCGTTCCTGCCCTTCGCCCAGCTCCGCGGCGCCCTCGCCCACGCCCACCTCGCCGTCCTCGGGTTCGGGATCATGATCGTGATGGGCGCCGGCTATCGGCTCATCCCGATGATCCTGCCCGCGGCCATGCCCCGCGGAACCTGGGCCTACGCGAGCGCCGTGCTGCTGCAGGCGGGAGCGCTCTCCGTCGCGGCCGCGCTCATGACCGATCGCGGGCTCGTCCTCGCGGCGGCGCTCTCCCTTCTCGGCCTTCTCGCGTTCTTCTCGCGCGTCGCCTGGATGCTGCGTCATCCGCGTCCCGCGCCGCCCGCGCGCCCGCGGCCGGATGTGGGCGTCCTCCACGCGCTGCAGAGCCTCGCCTACCTCGCGCTCACCGCGGGCTGTGGCGTCGAGCTCCTGCTCGCGCCGGACGGCGAGGCGAGCCTCTCGCTCGCCATGGTCTACGGCGTCTGCGCCCTCGTCGGCTTCCTGTCGCAGATCGTGCTCGGGGTCGAAGGGCGGCTGCTGCCCATGGTGGCCTGGCTCTGGAGCCACGCCGACGGCGGCTTCCGCGCCACGCCGCCGCCGCTCCACGGCCTCGCCTCTCGCCCTCTCGCTCTCGCCGTTTTCGCGCTCTGGAGCGCGGGAGTGCCGATGCTCGCCGCCGGCCTCGCCGGCGATCGCCCGCGGCTCCTCTCTGCCGGCGCCGGCGCGTTAGGCGCGGCGGTCGTGGGCAACGCCGTCAACACCGGCGTCGTCCTCCTGCGCAGCCGCCGGCGCGCCTAGTCTTCCAGATGGGAAGTCGCGTTACGAAAGGCGCGCGGCTCGCGGTAGCGCGCGGCTGTACGGTGAACGCCGATGGCGCGACTTCAGTTGCGAGCCACTTGGTGCGCCGGTCAGCCCGGGGGCGGCCGCTTGCCGGAGCGCCAGCGCTCGACCGTCGCCGCCCCCGGCCCGTCCGGGCTCAGCGAGGCGTCTTCGCCGCGAGGACCAGCTGGCGCTGACCCGTCTCGGGGTCGAGACGGACGATGTCGCCGCTCTCCGCCTCGAAGAGCGTGGACGCCGCCGGTGACGGGCGGCCGAAGCCGGAAAGTCCCTGGCGCAGGGCGGGGACGATCCCGGCCTCGCGACGCACGATCTCGCCGCTCGCGAGCGCAACCACGAGCGTGTCTCTGGAATTCCCCGAACCCGCCGTCCGTCCGCGGTAGAGGCCGACGGCGAGGCGTCCGCCCGGCAGCTCGCCGCCGAGAAGGGCGACGCCGGCCGGCAGCTCGACCAAACGGTCGGGCTCGCCGTCCGTGGCCAGTCGCAAGCGGCTCGAGACGCCGGTGCCTTCGACGACCGCGACCGCGCCGCTCGCCAGCAGCATGGCGTCGACGAGCGGCCGGCCCGGCTCGCCGGTGAAGCTCCGCAGCCGCCGGCCATTGCGGGCGTCGTGAAGCGAGGCCGTGCGCGGCGCCTGCGGCTCGTAAAGCAGGATCCGCTCGCCGGCCAGGCTGGAAGCGAGCACGGCGTGGTACACGGACTCGAGCGGCAGGCGGCCCGACGGCACGCCGCCCGCCATCTCGACCACCTCGAGGAAGCCCGGGATCACCGCACGCCCGGGGCCGCCGACCACCGCGCGCAGGCGCCGCAGCGCGCGCACGCGGCCGTCCGCCAGGAACGCCGCCGCCACCCACTCGCCGTCCGTCGCGGCCGTCCGGCTGAGCGAACGGCCCGAGGGCAGCTCGTGCAGCGACAGCGTGTGTGGCTGGACGATTGCGACGCGCTCGGCTCCGGCGCCGAGCACAAGGTCCAGGACGCCCTCGCCCTCGGGCAGCGGAGGATCGAGCTCGACCGTCTCGACGAGCGGGGCGGCACCGTCGAGACGAGCGAGTGCGAGGTCCAGCTCCCGGTCGCGGAGGCGCCAGAAGGGGGCCTCCACCGTCCACACGGCGTGGCGGCCGTCTGACGCGAAGCTGGGTCGGCTCACGGGAATGCGCACGAAGCGGCCCGACGCGGTGTCGAGCAGGAAGCTCGCCGTCCGGCCGCCGCGCGCCATCGACTCCGTGGCATAGAGGGAGACGAACCGGCCGTCGGCGGCCGCCCTCGCCACCTGGCGGACGGGAAACTCGGCCGGCGTCGCCGCGAGCTCGCGCACCAGGAGGCCGCCGACCACCGCAAACCAGACGAGCGCGCTGCCCCATAAAGTCAGGGACAGCACGCGATGCCCGCGGCGCAGGTCGCTGCGTCCGAAGGCCGCCTGCGCGGCCGCCGCCGCGAGCGGCACGGCGGCGACGAGCAGCAGCTTCAGGGCGAAGCCCCAGGCCTCGGGGGGAGCGCCGCTCGCGACCACGCCGAGACGCACGAACGCGCGGTAGAGCGTGACCGCGGCCAGGACGGCGCCCGCGAAGAGCAGGAAGTCGAGCGCCGCCCACGGCGAGCGCGAGCGGAACACGACGGCCGCCGCGTGGCCGAAGGCGACGAGGCCGAGCAGCAGGGCAAGGAAGAGCGCCAGGCTGCCGTTCGTCGCCCAATCGTGGAATGCGCTCCCCACGCCCGTGAGCTTCCCTTCCGCGAAAACCCAGGGCAGGGCGCCCGCGAGGGGGGTCACGAGCGTCAGCACCATCGCCGCCAGGAGCTTGCCGCCGGCGATCGCCCACCACGACACAGGCCGAGCGTAGAAGAAGCCGAGGCGGCCCTCTCCGAGATCGCGCGCGATCACGGAGCCACCCATCATCAGGGCCACGGCCCAGGCCGTCGGCACGGCCATGACCGCGGCCAGGGGAAGCGGCCGCTCGCCCGCACGCACCACGAGCACGAGGGGCACGAAGCCGAAGAAGAACGTGGCGACGGGGAGCGTCCAGCGCTCGCGCAGCTCCCGCAGCATGATGGCGACGAGCGCCCTCACGCGCGTCCCCCCGCGGCGCTGCGCGCCGCTTCACCCGCCCGCTCGCCGGCCACGGAGGCGAAGATCTCCTCGAGGGACGCCCCGTGCTCGGCCTTCAAGGCGTCGAGCTCCCCGTCGAGGGCGAGGCGGCCGCCGCGCAGGATCCCCACCCGGTCGGCGATGCCCTCGATGCCCACGAGGTCGTGTGTCGTCACGAGCAGGCTGGTGCCGCGGTCGGCGAGCTCGCCGATCAGCTCTCCGAAGACGAGCCGCCGTGCGACGACGTCGAGGCCGAGCGTCGGGTCGTCGAGCACGAGCAGCTCGGGGTCGTGTCCGAGCGCGAGCGCCAGCATGACGGCTCCTTTCTGTCCTTTCGACAGCTGCCGGAACGGTGTCGTCGCCGGCACGGCGAAGCGCTCCAGGCGCGCCCGGACCGCCGGCTCGTTCCACCGCACGTTGAGGTGTCCGCAGAGAGCCACGAGTTCGCGGGCGGTGAGCTCGGGCGGCGCATCGGGCTCCTCCGGCACGACGCCCACGTGCTCCATGAGCTGCTGACGGAAGCGCCAGGCGTCGCGGCCGAAGAGGCGGACGGAGCCGGCGTCGGGTCGCTGAAGCCCCAGCAGGCAGCGCACGAGCGAGGACTTACCGACGCCGTTGCGCCCGAGGAGCGCGTAGACGGCGCCGCGCGGCACGGAGAGCGAGACACCGTCAAGGACGAGGTTCCGACCGTAGCGGACGGTCAGGCCCCGAACGTCCACCGCCGCCTCGACGCCGGCGTGCGCCACGGGGACTGCCGCCGCCACCGCTTGCGTGCTCACCTTCGACCTCCCTTGCCGTCGCCGTCCGGCCACGTCTCGGCCAGCACCGACGCCGCCTCGCCTCGGGTGGCGCCCAGGTTCACCGCGAGCGACGCATAACGCACTGCCCCCTCGCGCAGGGCGCGGGCTCGCTCGGCGGCTGGCATCGCGGGCGGCCGCTCCGCCACGAACGTCCCTTCGCCGCGCCGCGACTCGAGGACACCGGCGTCCACCAGCCGCTGGTAGGCCTTGGCCACCGTGTTGGGGTTGATGCGCTCGGAGCGCGCGAGGTCCCGCACCGACGGCAGCGCCGCGCCGGGCGCGAGCGCGCCCGAGGCCACCAGGTGCCGCACGCCGTCCTCGATCTGGCTCCAGAGAGGCGTGGGCAGCGCGGCGTTGAGTCGGATCCGAGGTCCAGCTGCGGGGGCCATCTACTGTCATAGTGTACTAGTACAGTATGACACTTGTCAAGCGGACTTGCGCGGTTTGACCGCGTCGCACACGGTGCAGGAGACTCGCCTCGACATGAACCTGCTCCTCTTGTTGGCCGCGTCCCTCGTCCTCCGCGACGTGACCGTCGTGGACGTGGAGAGCGGGCGCCTGCAGCCGGGGACGACCGTCGTCGTGGAGGGCGAGCGCATCGCGCGGATGGGGCCCACAGAGTCGATCCGGGTTCCCGCGGGCGCCCGCGTCGTCGACGGCAAAGGAGGCTTCCTGATCCCGGGCCTCTGGGACATGCACGTCCACATGGCCTTCGGCGATTGGTTCCCCGGCGGCAAGGAGATCGCCCTTCCCCTCTTCCTGGCCAACGGCGTGACCGGCGTGCGCGACATGGGCGGCGAGCTGGAGACGCTGCTCGAGTGGCGGAAGGAGATCGCGGCGGGCGCGCTCGCCGGCCCGCGCCTCGTAGTGAGCGGGCCCATGCTCGACGGAGAGAAGCCGCGCTTCCCGAGCTCGATCGCCGTCGTGACGCCGGAGGACGGCCGGCGCGCCGTCCGCGACGTGAAGCGGCGGGGTGCGGACTTCGTCAAGCTCCAGTCGCTCATCCCGCGGGACGCGGTCTTCGCGATCGCCGACGAGGCGAAGAAGGCCGGAATCCCGTTCGCCGGCCACGTGCCCGACGCCGTCCGCGCCTCCGAGATGTCGGAGGCCGGCCAGCGGAGCTTCGAGCACCTCATCGGCATCTTCGAGGGAAGCTCGCCGAAGGAGGACGAGTTCCTGAAGGGCGAGAAGACGCCGGGCCGGTTGCTCGCGTCCTTCGACGCGTCGCGGAGCGCCGCCTTGACGGCCCTCCTCGCGAAGAACCGCACCTGGCAGTGCCCGACGCTCGTCTGGGAGCGGGGCGGGAACCTCCTCGAGGAGCGCGACCTGCAGAAGGATCCCCTCGCGAAGTACGCCCCTGCGTCGTGGAAGGAGGGGACGTGGAAGCGCTTCACGGACCAGATCCGCGAGTGGAACGTGGACGACCTCGCGACCCGCCGGCGTTTCGTCGAGAAGGAGCTGGAGGTCGTGCTGGCGATGCACCGCGCGGGTGTCCCCTTCCTTGCGGGGACGGACACCGCCGCCGGCGTCTACGTCTTCCCCGGCTTCAGCCTGCACGAGGAGCTCCAAAACTTCGTGCGCGCGGGCTTCACGCCGCTCGAGGCGCTGCAGACCGCGACGCTCCGGCCGGCGCAGTTCCTCGGAATGGAGGATCGGCTGGGCCGGGTCGCGGAAGGCCGGCTCGCCGACATGGTGGTCCTCGACAAGAACCCGCTCGACGACGTCGCGAACACGCGGGCGATCCGCGCCGTGGTGGCGAACGGACGCTTCTTCGCCCGCGCCGACCTCGAACGGATGCTGTGCCAGGTGGAGCGCCGGGCCGCGGGCTCCACCGAGCCGTGCGGGCCTTGACGCGTCTCCAGCGTTACCAGTAGCGTTGGGCCGTACCCCGGGGGGCAGGGAGGACGGGTGGAGCGAGACCTCTTACGGCTCGCGGCCGCGCTGGTCGAGAAGGGCGAGCCCTTCGCGCTGGCGACCGTCGTGGGCCGAAAGGCTCCTTCGTCCGCGAGCGTCGGCGACACCCTGCTCGTCACCGACAGCGGCGACGTCCACGGATTCGTGGGCGGCAGCTGCACGCGCCCCACAGTGGTGGAGCAGGCCCGGCTCGCCATCGCGGACGCGCACCCCCGCTTCATCGTCCTCTCCCCCGATCCCCAGGACCCCGCCCACCCCGGGGCCGCCATCTTTCCCATGACGTGCCACAGCGGAGGAAGCGTGGAGATCCAC
>JBKPBQ010000035.1:0-7994 GCA_046726955.1 Acidobacteriota bacterium | reverse complement strand
GTACTCCGGGACCGAGATCAAGATCGACGATGAGGACGTCCTGATCCTCCGCGAGGACGAGGTCCTGGCCGTGCTGGCGTAGTCGTCCCAACAACACACTGAGGAAGCAGGCAAGAACATGGCGAAGCAGATCACGTACGGCGACGATTCCCGGCAGTCGATACTGCGCGGGATCAACCGCCTCGCGGACGCGGTGAAGGTGACTCTCGGCCCCCAGGGCCGGAACGTCGTCCTCGACAAGAAATTCGGGTCGCCCCTCATCACGAAGGACGGAGTGACGGTGGCGAAGGAGATCGAGCTCAAGGAGCCCCTGGAGAACATGGGGGCCCAGATGGTCCGCGAGGTCGCGAGCAAGACGAGCGACGTGGCCGGCGACGGCACCACGACCGCCACCGTGCTCGCCCAGGCCATCTACCGCGAGGGAAGCAAGAACGTGACCGCCGGCGCCAACCCCATGGAGGTGAAGCGCGGCATCGAGCGGGCCGTGCTCGCGGTCAGCGAAGAGCTGAAGAGGCTGAGCAAGCCCGTGAAGGGGAAGATGATCGCCCAGGTGGGCACCATCTCCGCCAACAACGACGAGACGATCGGGAAGATCATCGCCGAGGCCATGGAGAAGGTGGGGAAGGACGGCGTCATCACCGTCGAGGAAGCGAAGTCGATCGAGACCTCGCTGGAGCTGGTGGAGGGGATGCAGTTCGACCGCGGCTACCTCTCTCCCTATTTCGTGACCGATCCCGAGCGGATGGAGGTCGTCCTCGAGAACGCGCTCGTGCTCATCCACGAGAAGAAGATCTCCAACATGAAGGACCTCCTTCCCGTTCTGGAGCAGGTCGCGAAGCTCGGCCAGCCACTGCTCATCATCTCCGAGGACGTCGAGGGTGAGGCCCTGGCGACCCTGGTGGTGAACAAGCTCCGGGGAACGCTGCAGGTGGCGGCGGTCAAGGCCCCCGGCTATGGCGATCGCAGGAAGGCCATGCTCGAAGACGTCGCGATCCTCACCGGGGGGAAGGCCATCACCGAGGACCTCGGGATCCGGCTGGAGAACATCAAGATCGACGAGCTGGGCCGGGCCAAGAAGATCACGATCGACAAGGACAACACGACGATCGTGGAAGGGGCGGGGAAGAAGACGGACATCGAGGGCCGGGTCAAGCAGCTTCGCACCCAGGTCGAAGAGACCACGTCAGACTACGACCGCGAGAAGCTCCAGGAGCGGCTGGCCAAGCTGGTGGGAGGTGTCGCCATCATCAAGGTCGGCGCGGCCACCGAGACGGAGATGAAGGAGAAGAAGGCCCGGGTGGAAGACGCGACGCACGCCACCAAGGCGGCCGTCGAGGAGGGGATCGTGGCCGGCGGTGGCGTCGCCCTCCTGCGATGCGTGAAAGCGGTGGAAGGCCTGAAGGTCGAGGGCGACGAGGCCGTGGGCGTGCGCATCGTTCGTCGCGCCCTGGAGGAGCCGCTCCGACTGATCTCGGAGAACGCCGGACACGAGGGGGCGGTGGTCGTGGGCAAGGTCCGCGAGATGAAGGGGGACGAGGGGTTCAACGCGCTCACGGAGAAGTACGAAAACCTCGTGGACGCCGGTGTGATCGACCCGACGAAGGTCGTGCGCTCCGCGCTCCAGAACGCGGCCTCCATCGCGTCGCTGCTCCTGACCACCGAGGCGATCATCTGTGAGTTCGCCGAGGATCGGGGGGAGAAGGGCGCGGCCGGCATGCCCTCCGGCGGCGGGATGTATTGATGCCGTCGTCGCTGCCGGCCGCCCTTCGCGGCGGCCTCCTGGTTCGCCGGATCGAGCCAGGGAGGGTCGACGGGGAGATTCGAATCCCTCGCGCCGCGAAGCGGAGACCCTGGAAGGGCGAGGTGATCGCCGTCGGCGACGACAAGGACCGGGGAGGCGGAGCCAAGGGAGCCCTCCCCGTGAAGGTCGGGGACAAGGTCCTCTTCGGCCGGCGCTCCGGGATCGAGGTCAAGATCGACGGCGAGGATCTCCTCATCATTCCCGAGCACGAGTTTCTGGTGGTGCTCGGGTAGGCGCGCGGCCCCGCGGGAGGAGGACGGACGAAGACTGTGTTCAATTGGCTGGGGAAGCGCGCTCGCCCGGTGGACGTGAAGCCGCTGCGCGACGAGCTGCTGAGCATCGAGCGCCTGGAAGAAAGGGCGAGGGCTCTCGCCGCCCGCTTCACGCTCGATCCCGACCCCCGGCGGGCCTCGCGGGACGTTCTGCCGCGCTTCGAGGACAACGCCCGCGTCCTGCGCCGCGCCTATCTCACGATGGCCGACGACGTGCACCGGGGGGAGTTCGTCACTCCCGCGACGGAATGGCTGCTCGACAACTTCCACCTCGTGGCCTCCGTGGTTCTCGACGTCCGCCACAACCTTCCTCCGGGCTACTACCGAGAGCTGCCCAAGCTCGCATTGCGGGAGCTCGCGGGGGACGCCCGCGTGTACGCGATGGCCATCGAGCTCATCCGCCACAGCGACAGCCGGCTGGATCGACAGCAGCTCCTCCGCTTCCTGAACAGCTACCAGGCGGTTGCTCCCCTCACGATCGGCGAGCTCTGGGCGTGGCCGAGCATGCTCAAGCTGGCTCTCATCGAGAACCTGAGGCGATTGGCGGAGGAGATGCTGCTGGCCCGCGCCGCGGTCCGGGCGGCCGACAGCTACGTGGCCCGTATCGACGCCGCAGGGCACGGCAGGCCTCCGCCGCTGCACAAGAGCTTCCACCCCGGATACGTCGTGCAGCTGCTGCAACGGCTGCGCGAGTACGGTCCCCGCCTCTCCGCCATCCGCGCCGCCGTGGACGCGCACCTCGAGGCCCTCCGCACGACGTCCGAGGACGCCATCCGGAGCGAGCACCAGCGGCAGGCGGCGAGCCAGGTGTCCGTAGCGAATGTCATCACGAGCCTCCGCCTTTGCGGCGCGCTCGAATGGAGCGAGTTCTTCGAGGCGGTCAGCCTGATCGAGCGCGTGCTGCAGCGCGACCCGGCAGGGGCTTACGGGAGCATGGACTTCCTGAGCCGCGACCGCTACCGCCAAGCGGTGGAGGAGCTTTCCGAGCCCACCGGGGAGGGGCAGCTGCGCGTGGTCCTGCGCGCGGTCGAGAGCGCGCGCCAGGCCGCGGACGGGGGCCAGGCCACGGATCGCGCCGCCCACGTCGGCTACCACCTCATCGGGGGGGGCCGGCGCGATCTCGAGACCGACGTCGCCCATCGTCCCCGAATCTGGCGGCGGGTACGGCGCTTCGCCTTCGCGCATGCCACCGCCGTCTATCTCGGCGCGATCGCGGTCCTCACCGCCGCGTTGCTCGCCCCCGGCCTCGCCTACCTCGGGGGGCGGCAGGTGACCCTCTGGGCGCAGGTGGTGGTGGCGCTGCTCCTGTTGCTGCCGGCCAGCGACGTCGCGATCGCCTTCGTGCAGCGGCTCGCCGCCCGCTACGCGCCCCCGCGGCGCTTGCCCCGCCTCGACTTCTCCGGGGGCGTTCCCGAGAACGCGCGGACCATCGTCGTGGTACCGACGCTGCTGACGAGCGTGCCCGGGGCGAACGCCCTCGTCGAGCACATCGAGGTCCTCGCCCTCGCCAACCTCGACCCACGCATCCACTTCGCGATCCTGAGCGATTTCGTCGACGCGCCCGCGCGCGACACGCCCGAGGACGAGCCGATCCTGGAAGCGGCCCGAATGGGGATCGAGTCACTCAACGCGCGCTTCGGCGAGGGGCACGCCGACCGCTTCTTCCTCTTCCACCGCGTGCGGCAGTGGAACCCGGGAGAGAACGTCTGGATGGGCTGGGAGCGCAAGCGCGGAAAGCTCGAAGAATGGAACGCCCTGCTGCGGGGGGCCACGGACACGAGCTTCTCCGTGCAGGTGGGGGACGTGGACGTCCTGCCCAGCGTGCGCTACTGCCTGACTCTCGACACCGACACTCGACTTCCCCGAGACGCGGCCAAGAAGCTCATCGGCATCCTCGCCCATCCCCTCAACCGTCCCCGCTTCGACTCCCGGCTCGGTCGCGTCACCGAGGGCTACGGGATCCTGCAGCCCCGGGTCAGCGTGACGATGGCGAGCGCCGCGGGCTCCCTCTTCGCCCGTCTCTACGCCGGCCACACTGGAGTCGACCCCTACACCACCGCCGTGTCGGACACGTATCAGGACCTGTTCCAGGAGGGGATCTTCACGGGAAAAGGACTGTACGACGTCGACGCGTTCCGGGCCGCCCTCCAGGGGCGCGTACCCGAGAACGCTCTGCTTTCCCATGACCTCTTCGAAGGACTCTATGCACGCACCGCGCTCGTTACGGACGTGGAGGTCGTCGACGACTATCCGGCGAGCGTCCTTGTCCACGCGCGACGCCGGCACCGCTGGGTGCGCGGCGATTGGCAGATCCTCCGGTGGCTGTTCCCCTGGGTCCCCAGCCGCTCGGGCCTCACGCGGAACCGGCTTCCGGTCATCTCCCGGTGGAAGATCTTCGACAACCTGAGGCGGAGCCTCGTGGCACCGGGGACCGTCGCCCTGCTCGTCCTGGGGTGGACCGTGCTGCCCGGCCGTCCGGCCGCCTGGACGGCTGCCCTCCTCGCCGCAATCGCCTTTCCCCTCTTCTCCCTCCTCGTCCAGGCCGCCTCGGGTCCCCGGCCGCACCAGCCGTGGCGCGTGTTCTGGCATGCGGCCTGGGAAGACGGGAAAACCGCGCTCGCCCAGGTCTCGCTGCAGCTCACGTTCCTGGCCAGCCAGGCCTGGGAGAGCGCTCATGCCGTGGGCCTCACCCTCGTTCGACTCGGAGCGACTCAGCGCCGGTTGTTGGAGTGGGAGACGGCGGCCGCGAGTGCCGCCCGTTCGGCGGGTCGCGCGAGGGGGATGGGGGCGTGGCCTTTCCTCGTCGAGATGATCGCGAGCCCGCTGACCGCGCTCGTCTCGCTCGTGCTCGTCGCGACGAGCCGACCGGTCGCTCTCGCCTCTGCTCTCCCGGTACTGGCGCTGTGGGCGGCAGCCCCGGTCGTGGCCTACGCGTTGAGCCGCCCGGTCGTCCCGCGGGCGGTCGAGCTGGGGGAGGAGGACCGCCAGTTCCTCCTGCGCCTGGCGCGCAAGACGTGGCGCTTCTTCGAGGCCTTCGTGGGGCCGGAAGACCACGGGCTCCCCCCGGACAATTTCCAGGAGGCCCCAGGACCGAGGGTGGCCCGTCGGACCTCGCCGACGAACATCGGCATGGGGCTTCTCGCGACGCTGGCCGCTCACGATCTCGGCTTCATGCCCCGGGAAGAGCTCGCGTCCCGGATCGACGCCACCCTTACCACGATGGAGGGCCTCGAGCGCTTCGAAGGCCACCTGCTCAACTGGTACGACACGGAGACTCTGACCCCGCTTCCGCCCGCCTACGTGTCCACCGTCGACAGCGGCAACCTCGCGGGTGCGCTGATCACCTTGTCGGAGGGCTTGCGCGAGGCGGGCCTCCCGGAGCTCGCTCGCCGCGCCGCCGCGTTCGTCGACGGGATGAGCTTTCGGTTCCTGCTCGATTCGCAGCGCGGCATCCTCTCCATCGGCTACCGACTCGCCGATGCGGAAGGGCCGGGCCGCCCAGATGCTTCGTACTACGACCTCCTGGCCTCCGAAGCGAGGCTCGCGAGCTTCATCGGCATCGCCAAGGGGGAGCTCCCCGAGAGGCACTGGTTCCACCTCGGGCGGCTCGTCACGAGCGTGAAGGGCACGCCGACCCTCCTCTCGTGGAGCGCCACCCTGTTCGAATACCTGATGCCGCTCCTCTTCATGAAGAGCTATCCGGGAACGCTCCTCGACCAATCGTGCCGGATGGCGGTGTCGCGCCAGATCGACTACGCGGCGGAGTGCCGCGTGCCCTGGGGCATCTCGGAATCGGCCTACAGCGTCGTGGACCGTCACGACAACTACCAATACAAGGCCTTCGGCGTCCCGGGCCTCGGTTTGAAGCGCGGCCTCGGCGACGAGCTCGTGATCGCCCCCTACGCCACCGCGCTCGCGGCCCTGCTCGATCCGGTGGCGGCTGTGCGGAACCTGCGGGAGCTGGCCGGCAAGGGGGTCGAGGGAGCCTACGGCTTCTACGAAGCCGTCGACTACACCCGAAGGAGCACGGAGGAAGGCACGATCGCCGGCAGCCCGGCGGGTCTCTCGCCGGGAACGGTCGTGCGAGCCTACATGGCCCACCACCAGGGCATGATCCTCGTGTCTCTCGCCAACGTCCTCCTCGGCGACCCCATGGTGAAGCGCTTCCACGCCGATCCCCGAGTGCAGGCGACCGAGCTGCTGCTGCAGGAGCGGGTGCCGCTGCGAGCGCCGGTGACCCAGCCCCGGCCCGTCGAAGAGACGCGCTTGGCCGGCGCGGTGCCCCCGCTCGCCATCCGTCGCTTCCGGTCGCCCCACACGCGCTTCCCGCACGCGCAGTTCCTCTCCAACGGCAACTACACGTCGGTGGTGACGAACGCGGGCGGGGGTGCCAGCTTCTGTCGGGGCCGCGCGGTCACGAGGTACCGAGAAGATCCCACACGCGACCCGGGAAGCCAGTTCCTCTACCTGCGCGACGTGCGGAGCGGGTCCGTGTGGTCCGCCACTTTTCAGCCCACGCTGAAGGAGCCGGAAGACTACACGGTCACGTTCCTGCCGGAAAAGGCGACCTTCCGCCGGCGTGACGACGACATCGGAACCCAGCTCGACGTCGCGGTGTCGACCGAGCACGACGTCGAGGTGCGCCGGATCGCCGTGACGAACCACGGCGACCGTCCGCGCGAGATCGAGGTCACGAGCTACGCGGAGATCGTGCTCGCCCCGCCCGCCGACGATCTCTCCCACCCCGCGTTCGGGAAGCTGTTCGTGGAGACGGAATACCTTGCGGAGAGCGCGGCCCTCCTGTGCCATCGGCGCCCGCGGGCCATGGATGACATGGGGACGTGGGCCGTTCACGTCCTGAGCCTCGAGGGCCGGACGCAGGGTCCGGTGGAATGGGAGACCGACCGCGCCCGCTTCCTCGGCCGCGGGCATGGCCCCGAAAGCCCCCAGGCGCTCGATGGACGCTCGCTCTCCGGAACCACGGGGTTCGTGCTCGATCCCGTGGTCAGCCTCCGGCAGCGCGTGCGCCTCGCGCCGGGCGGCTTCATGAGGCTGTCTTTTGCCACGGGGGTGGCGTCCTCGCGGGAAACGGCAGTTGCCCTGGCCCAGCGCTACCACGAGCCGAGCGCCGCGGCGCGGACCTTCAGCCTGGCCTACGCCCACGCGCAGAGCGGCCTCCGCCACCTCGGCATCTCGAGCGAGCAGGCGCTGCTCTTCGAGCGCCTGGCCTCGCGGGTGCTCTACGCCGATTCGTCGCTTCGCGCGGGACCGGAGATCCTGGTCCGCAACACCCGGGGGCAGGACGGTCTCTGGGCCTGTGGCGTCTCAGGGGACCTTCCGATCCTCCAGGTACGCGTGGTGGACAAGGACGACGTGGCCCTCGTGCGCCAGGTCCTGCAGGCGCAGGAATACTGGCGCCTCAAGGGGCTTCGAGCCGACGTCGTGATCGTGAACGAGCACCCCGTGAGCTATCTCGACGAGATGCACGGGCAGCTCACGGCCCTCCTCGACAACGGACCCTGGAGGACGTGGAAGCATCGACCGGGCGGCGCGTACCTCCTCCGGGGTGACCGCATGCCGAAAGCCGAGCGCATCCTGCTCACCGGTATCGCCCGCGCGACCTTGAGCGGCGAGCGCGGCGAGCTGGCCCACCAGCTCGATCGGCCCGATCCCGAGGAGGCCGAGCCGATGGACGGAATCTTTGCCCCGGGGCCGAGGCCCGGCGTCGCTTCGTCCGCGCCCACGGTTCCTCCGCTCGCCCTTCCCAACGGCCTGGGGGGCTTCGCCGACGAGGGGCGCGACTACGTGATCGTCCTCGACGGAGATCAGGAGACGCCCCTTCCCTGGGCCAACGTCATCGCCAATCCCGCGTTCGGGACCGTGGTCACGGCCTCGGGGTCGGCCTACACGTGGTCCGAGAA
>JBKPBQ010000034.1:0-9715 GCA_046726955.1 Acidobacteriota bacterium | reverse complement strand
CGATGTCGCTGCCCGTGAAGCCGTCGGTCCGGCGCGCGAAGGGCGCGTAGTCGGCGACGGATGAAGCCAGCTTGTGCTTGCGGACCGTGACCGCGAAGATCTGGGCGCGTGACGCTTCGTCGGGCATGAGGATCGGGATCTTGATGTCCGTCCGGCCGGAGCGCCTCATCGCGGAGTCGATGAGGTCCACCCGGTTCGTGATGTCGATGCGCAGCACCCGCCCGCGCAGCGAGCTGTCCCCCCAGAAATTGAAGGCCGCGGCGCGCATGCGCTCGCCGACTCCCGAGTCCCCGGACCCCGCGTCGCGGCTGCCTCCCTCCGCCTGGTCGGACTCGTCCACGATCACGACCACGGGGGCCAGCGCGCGGATGGCCGCGAAGGCCTTCTCCTGGTTGCGCTCGGACTGCCCGACGTACATCTGCCGCAGCGGGCGGTAGCGGACGCAGAGCATCCCGCACTCCTTGGCGTAGCACTCGGCGAGGTAGCTCTTGCCCGTCCCCGGCGGGCCCATGAGCATGATCCCCATGGGCGCGGCGGAGGAGAGTCCGCGGCGCATGAGGTCCGCCACCTCCTTGAGCTCCCGGACCGCGGGCTCGAGGCCGCCTACGGCCGAGAGGTCGAAGCGCGGGTCCAGGATGTCGAGCACGTCTTGATACTCCTGGCGCAGCAGCTCCGTCTTGCGTCCCACGATCGAGCTGCGGGCCACGGGCTCGCCGCTCCCGCGGGCCCGCTGCAGCACGTCCTCCATTTGCGTGAGGCCGAGGCCGCCCGTCTCGCGCGCGAGGTCTTCCGGCGTCATCTCCCACCGCACGTCGGAGAAGGCGTTCCGCAGGTAGGACGCGAACTCCGTGCGCGCCGCGAGGTCCGGCCGGGGCACGGCGACGACCTCGGCCCCGGCCGCACCCGCGTAGACCTCGTCGGACACCTCGGTCGCCGAGGGTGCGATCAGGATGACGAGCGGCCGCCGGGCCGCGACCCTGGGATCGCCGGCCCAGCGGGCGAGGGTGGTGATGCTCTGCCGCTCCGTGGCGGAGCCCGGTCCCGAAGGCACGAGCGTGTGGGCGTACTCGACGACGATGCCGACGGAAGCGGGAGGCGTGCGGTCCCCGGTGAGGACGGCGTCGAGCAGCGTGAGCGCGCGCGTGGGATCGGCGGGGAGCGCGGACTTCCAGGCGAGCACGCGCCGGAACTCCTTCTGGCGGGCGGCGTCGGGGAAGGAGAGCCCCTGCGAGACGTCGAAGGAGACGAGAAGGGACCGGCGTGCGAGCAGACGGCGCAGGCCGTCGGCCAGCGGGACGTAGTCGGCCCCGAACGGGTGGACGTCGCGGACGTTGCCGTGCAGCAGGAAGAAGTGGCTGGCCCCGGACTGGTACCGGTCGAGCACGCCCGTCTTCAGCCAGGCCGGCAGCCGCAGGGATTTCATGACGTCGGGCTCAGGCCTCGAGGCGGAAGGCGTGCACGCCGCGGGCGCTCCCCACGACGAGCGTGTCCCCGTCGAGCGCGGGCGAGCTCTGCGTGCCCTCTTCGGCGAGCGGGCAGCGGGCGAGCACGTGGCCCGAGGCGTCGACCATCACGAGGTCGCCGTCGGTCGAAGGGACGAGGAGCCGGTCGCCCGCGGCGAGGGGTGACGAGACGACCGGTCCCCGGCTCTTCAGGGAGAAGACGGGCTCGCCGCCGGCGAGCCCCAGGGCGTAGACGGTGCCGTCGTGGCAGCCCACCGCGGCCAGGGACGAGGTGAGGCACGCCGAGGAGTAGACGGCGGCTCCCAGCTCGCGCGTCCAGAGCCGGCTTCCGTCCGCGAGCTTGACTGCGGCCACGCGGCCTTCGAAGTCGCTCACGACGGCGGTCTCGCCGCTCACGGCCGGTGTCGCCCGCACGCGACCGCCGAGGGCCGTAGACCAGGCGGAGCTTCCCTTCTCGAGCTCGACCGCGTGAAGGGACCCGTCGTCGCTGCCCACGAGGACCCGCGAGCCCGCGCGGGCAGGCGAGGAGAAGACGGCGCCCGTCTTCTTCTTCCACACGAGCTTTCCTTTCCCGGCATCGACGGCGGCCAGCCCGCCCTCCTTGCCCTCGACGACGCCCACGAGCACGCGGCCGTCGGCCACGAGCGGAGACGAGCGCACGAGCGAGCCGAGGCGGAGCCGCCACAGGTCGCGGCCTTTCTCCGCGTCGAGGGCGACGAGCTCGCCGTCGTCCGTCCCCACGTAGAGCCGATCGCCGTCGAGGGCGGGCGACGACTCGAGGGCGCTCGCGACCTTCGTCTCGTAGAGCCGGCGGCCCGAGGCGCGATCGAGCCAGACGATCCGGCCGTCGCTCGTGGCCGCGACGACCCACGACGCCGTCAGAAGAGGAGAGGCGACGACGGCGCCGAGCGGGGCGTTCCAGAGAGGGACGAGGCGCGCCGCGTTGGGCACTCCCGGACGCGATCCAGCGCGGTCCGGGCCGCCGCGGAACATCGTCCACGCCGAGGACGACGCTGCGGCCGCGACGAGCGTCTTGTCGAGAGCCTCCGCGGCCGCGGCCGCCGAGGGAAAGCGGGCGTCGGGAGAGCTGGAGACGAGCGCGCGCAAACCGGCGGTGCGGGCGAGCGTGCCGAGCTCGGGGGCCGGCGGACCGTCGAGCCACCACGACACGTCCGGCGGCGCGACCAGGAGGAGCGAGTGCAGGAGCGCCCCGACCTCGAAGACAGCCGCCCCCGCATCGCCGCCGCCCCCGCCTTCGAGACGAGGCCGGCCGTCGGCCATCGGAATCGCCGCAGGCTCGATCAGCGGGACGCGGGGCGGCGTCTCGGCCTGGGCCCGCGCGAGCTCGCGCAGGAGGTCACGGCCGAGCGCGAGGGCTGCGTCCTCGGGAAGGGGAGAGGTGAAGTTTCGCGTGGCCTTGCGGAGATGATCTTCGAGCGTCTCCTCGCCCATCCGGGCCCGATTATATCAACCGGGCTCGGGGCGGCTTTCGGGGACGGACTCGGAGAGCGGCCGCGGCACCCAGCCGAGCTCGCGGCGTGCGCGGCTCGAATCGAGCGATACGTCCACGGGCCGGGGCGGGCCCTGGTGAGTGGAGCGCGGGACCGGCTCGAGGAGGCGATCGGGAAGGTCGAACGCCCGGGCGACGCTTTGCCCGAGCTCGAAGCGGCTGACGCGCTCCCCGCCACCGAGGTGGAAGAGTCCTGATTGCCTTCCGCGCAGCAGCGTCGCCAGCGCCGCGGCAGCGGACTCGGGATCGAGCGGTGTCCGGAACTCGTCCACGAACAGCCGGACGGGCCGGTTGGCGCGAAGCGCCCAGAGGATGGCCTCGCTGGCGGTCGCCCGGGGTCCGTAGCCGCGCCCGACCATCAACGGGAGGCGGGCGACGGCCGCGTCGGGGTGCGCGTCGAGCACGGCACGCTCTCCTTCGAGCTTCGTGCGACCGTAGGCCATGAGGGCGCGGGCCGGCTCGGTCTCCGGCGCCCACGCCCGGTCGCCCGCCAGCACCTGGTCGGTGGAGAGGGCGATCAAGCGGAGACCCGCCCGGCGGCAGAAGGCGGCCAGGCGGCCCGTGCCGGCGACGTTGACGGCGTGGGCGGCCTCCGGCCGCTCTTCGCACTCGGCGGCCCCTCCGAGCGTCGCCGAGTGAAGGACCGCCTCGACGCCCGAGGTGGCGAGCGCGGCTTCGATCGAAGCCGGCGACAAAAGATCGAGCGCGACGGTGTGGAGACCAGCCGGAGGCGGCGCCAAGTGCTGGCCCGCCACCACTTGGAAGCCGTGACGGGTGAGAAGCGCCCCGAACCGGCCTCCCACGAGGCCCGCCGACCCCGTCAGCAGGACGCGCAAGGTTTGACTTCCCGAGGACAGCCCCGTAGCGTATCACCCCACATGAAGTTCCCGGGCAGCCGCCTGCTCCACCAGTGGGACCTGTCCGTGCACCGGCTCTCCCTGGACGACCTCGTCCGCTCCTGCCGCGAGACGGGGCTCACGGGGCTGGCCGAGGTGCGCCTCCCCGGGGCCGTCGGCCTCATCTTCTACTATGCCGGCATCGAGGTGAACGCCCACTACCGGGAGGGCTCGGTCGCCATCAGCGGCCGCTCGGCGCTCGAGCGCCTGCAGGCCAAGGTCGGCGGGCCTGTGGGCACGATCCTGGTGTTCGAGCTGCCGCTGGACATGGCGCACCTGCTGCGCGGGATCACCAAGCGGCAGCCCATCGACGACCAGGTGAAGAGCGCGGCCGACCTCGACGAGCTGCTGCGCCGCCTTCAGGCCGCCGAGCACACGGGGACGCTCGAGATCCAGAACCGGAAGGGCGCGTCGATGATCCTGTTCGTCCGCGGCCGCGCCTCGAACTTCTACTGGGAGACCACCGGCGGCGTGACCTTCGAGAAGGGCGAGGCCCGCCAGAAGCTCGAGGAAGCGCTCCCCACCGGCGGAGAGGCCAAGCTCTTCCTCGCCGACTTCTCGCGAGAGGTCTGGAAGAGCCGCCACGAGGTCACGATCCCGGTGCAGAGCCGGCTGGAGAGCCGGCCGAACGCCGTCCCCGTCGAGCAGATCGCGCGGGAGGAAGCCGCGCTGCGCGAGCAGGTCCTGAACGAGCTCGTGGCCGAAGTGCCGTCCGTGCTGCACGCGTTCATCTTCGACCTGATGACGGGCGCGGTCTTCGTGCGCTGGGGGCGGGGCGGGGCCGAGGTCAAGGTCCGCGCGCTCGCCGAGCAGGTTCCCGGCCTCGTCATCGACCTGAAGGACCGCACGGTATGGACCGACGACGACGAGGGGCTCGAGTTCCTGGAGATCCAGACCCCCAAGGTCTCGATCCTCGTCGGGATCGTCCCCGAGGCCCAGGAGGCGGTGTGCGTGCTCGGCGACCGCTCGCAGCCCACTGTGCTCCTCGAGGCGGCGCTTTCGCAGATGGTGCGCAACTACGCGGCGCGCCTCCACCCGTCGCGCCGCAAGGTCTCGGCCTAGCAGGGTCCTGAAAAAGCAGCCTTCGCCTGCCGCGCGCGCTTCTGCGCGCGGCGTGAGGACACTTTTCAGCACCCTGCTCTAGAAACTCATGACCGCGCCGCCGTTGACGGCGAGGACCTCCCCGTAGATGTACGAAGCGAGGTCGGAGGCGAGGAAGGCGATCGGTCCGGCGATCTCTTCCGGCTGTCCCGGACGGCCCAGGGGGATCTTGGCCAGATCGGCCGCGGCCCCGGGCGCGGCGAGCGCGTCGCGAGTCATGTCGGTGGCCACCCAGCCCGGAGCCACGGCGTTCACGCGGATCCCGTGGGGGCTGAGCTCGGCCGCGAGCGACTTCGTGAAGGCGAGGAGCGCACCCTTGCTCGCCGCGTAGTGCGAGTAGGCGGGCTCGCCCCGCTGCCCGGCGGTGGAGGCGATCGTGATGATCGATCCGGCGCGGCGGGGGATCATGCGGCGGGCGGCGGCGCGGGCGAGGGCGTAGGCGCCCCCCAGGTTCGTCCGGATCGTCTCGTCCCACTCCTCGGGGGTCATCGTCTCGATCGGGGCGCGCTTCCAGATCCCGTGGTTCGCCACCACCACGTCCAGCGGGCCCAGCGCCGCTTCGGCCGCGGCCACGAGCGGCTCGGCCTCCTCGGGCCGGGCGAGGTCTGCCCGGAGCGCCACCGCGCGGGCCCCTTCGCGGTCCAGGGCCTCCACCGTCTCGCGGGCGGACTTCTCGTCGGCGTGGTAGTGGACGGCGACCCGGGCGCCGAGGCGCCCGAAGAGCAGGCTGGTGGCGCGGCCGATACCCCGACCTCCGCCGCTGACGAGGGCGGTCTTTCCCGCGAGGCTCAGCCGGAGCGGCCCGGGCATCGAGTGGGAGGGGACGCTAACGCCGGAGGAGGCTGAAGGTCAAGCTGCTAAGATTCCTGTATCGAGGATTCTTGTCTATGCCGTTCGTCACGTTCGAGGGAATGGAAGGCAGCGGGAAGAGCACGCAGGCGGAGCGCCTCGCCCGGACGCTGCCCGAGGACTACGTGGTGACGTGCGAGCCGGGAGGCACGTCGATCGGACGGCGCGTGCGCGAGATCATCCTCGACCGCAGCAGCGACGGGATGGTCGCGGTCACGGAGTCGCTGCTCTACTTCGCGGACCGCGCGCAGCACGTGGCGGAAGTGGTGCGGCCCGCGCTCGCCGCGGGGCGGACCGTGATCAGCGATCGCTACGTGGAGTCGTCGCTCGCCTACCAGGGCTACGGCCGCGGCCTGTCCCTGGCGGCGATACGCTCTCTCGCCGACATATCGACGGGCGGGCTGCGGCCTGACCTCATCGTCTTCTTCGACGTGTCCCTCTCGCTGGGGCTGGCCAGGGTGGGGCAGCGGGGAGCGCACGATCGGCTCGAAGCCGAAGAACGCGAGTTCCACGAGCGAGTGCAGGCCGGTTACGAGACGATGATGCAGGAAGATCCCGCCCGCTGGGTGCGGATCGACGGGGAGGGAGACGCGGAGGAGGTGGGGCAGCGCCTCCTGTGTGTCCTCCGCGAGCGGGGCATCATCGGAGGACGTCGGTGAGCCTGGGCGCGGTGCTGGGTCACGACCGCATCAAGGGCGTGCTCGCGCGCGCGCTGCGGCAGGGCCGCTTCCCGAACGCCCTCCTCTTCGGGGGCCCGTCCGGCGTAGGCAAGCGCACGCTCGCCCTTGTCGCCGCCCGCGCCCTCCTGTGCGAGCGCAGCCGTGACGGCGACGCGTGCGGCGAGTGCCGCGCGTGCGCCCGCTCCGGCCGCGGGCTCCACCCCGACCTCGCGATCGTGGAGCCGGCGACGGCCGTGATCAAGATCGACCAGGTGCGCGACGCCGTCCGCGAGATCCAGATGCCTCCCTTCGAGGCGCCGCACCGGGCCTTCGTGATCGACGAGGCCGACGTGATGACCGAGCAGGCGCAGAACGCGCTGCTGAAGAGCCTGGAGGAGCCGAAGGCGACCTCCCACGTGTTCCTCGTCACCGCCTCGCCGCAGGCGCTGCTCCCCACCATCCGCTCGCGATGCCCGCTGCTGCGGTTCGGCCCGCTGCCTCGCGCCGTCGTGGAGACGTACCTCGTGGAGAAGCAGGGTTTGGCACGTGCCGAAGCCCGGCTTCGGGCGGCGCTGGCGTCCGGTAGTCTCGGGGCGGCCCTCGCATTCGAGTCCGATACCTACCGGCTGCTGCGCGAGGAGCTCCTGGCCCTCTTGGAGAGGGTCGCTTCGCTCTCGCCTCTCGACCGCATGGCCGAAGCGGAGCGGCTGGAGCAGGTCGAGGAGCCCGCGCTCGCCCTCACGACGCTTCGATCCCTGCTGCGCGACGTCGCGGCCGTCCGCGCGGGATCGCCGCCGGATCGGCTCCTCAACGCCGACGTGGGGGACCGTATCGTCGCCCTCTCCCGCACGCCGGTCGGCGCGAGGGCGCGGGAGGTCGCGGAGGAGGCGGGCGAGACCCGCGAGGCCCTGCGCGGCTACGCGAACAAACTGCTGTCCTTCGAGACGCTCGTGGAGACGCTCGCGGGCTGAACCTTGCACCCGTCTCTCGGCCTGTGCTAGAAGGAATGGATCAAGCCCACCGCGCGAAGACACTGGCCGATCCCGGTCCGTGCCCTATCGAACACCGGCGGAGCGACGAGGAGGCTCGGCGAGAATGAACCGCAAGCTGATCCGCCCCGACCTCACCGAGGTCAAGGAGCAGTTCCACGCCACGGCCAAGCTCTACAGGACCCGCAAGCCCGTCCCCCCCGAGCAGACGAACGCCGAGGGCTACTACTACTCGAAGCAGATGGCGAACCGCACCCGCATGGTGATCGTGCTGAAGGACGGCGAAGAGCTGCGCGGCACGATCGAGTGGTACGACAAGTCCACTCTCAAGATCCACCGCCTGAGCGAGCCGAACATCCTCCTCTTCAAGGACAACATCAAGTACATGTTCAAGGAGAACGAGGACAAGGGCGCGGACGAGGACTGAGCTCAACGGCCTAGCTGCCCTGCACCTCCCAACCCAGGCGAGGGAAGACGCCCTGTGAGATGAGTCCGGAGCCTTAGGTGTGCTGACTACCGTCCTCGCCTAGCTTCGAGAGCAGGAACGAGCGCACCGCGGGACGCGTGATCTCACGGACCCGTGGTCTCCGTGGACGGCCGGGAGACCCGTCACGAGCCGGGGGCTTTCGACGTCGACGGCTCCTGAGATTTCGGGGTCTGATCGAGATCGTCGGGAAGGGGCCGGGCCTCTGGCCTCGCCCTCTCGGCTGCCGGGGAGCGACTCGCCAGCACCGCGAGGACCTGGTCCTCACGGACGACGAGAACCGCCTGGCCGTCGATCCGGATCTCGGAAGACCCTCCGAAGACGATCCGGTCGCCGACCTTGATCTCGCTGACGGCCCCCGGCACGCCACGCGCGGCGTGACCCGGTCCCACGGCCAGGACCTTGCCCGCCTCGCATTCCCCCTCGGCTGCGCGGGGAACGGCGCTGCCGCCGGCCGCCGTCTCCTTATCGTCGATGCGACGCACCAGCAGGCAGCCGCGAAACGGCCGGACGCTCACCGCTCCTCCCTTCTCGCGGAAGGGAGACGACCAGACGATCGATCCTCCACGGAGGCCTCCCTCCCGACGGAACGGCGGCCTTGGTGAGGAGCTGTCGAAGAAGCGGGGAGACGTCGAGGCGACAGCGCTCAGGAAAGCGATGACTCGGCACCCACGTTACGCCTGTTTTGCGGACAACACAAGGACGATCCATATCGAAGAGGAATGCTACGATGCATGCACTGAGCCGCGCGGGCGCTTCGCCCCTCCACGAGCTTACGTGGAGGGAGGCCTGATGCGGCGTCTCCGGATCAGCATTCTCGATCTGGTCACGAAGGGCCCGACCCGGGCGCTCTGGGGTCGGGTCATGCAGCCGAACTTTGCCAGCATCATGCCCCAGGTCGTCGGGGTGTGGTGCGAGCAAGCGGGGCACGACGTCCATTTCGTGTGCTACACGGGACGCGAGGACCTGACGCGCGAGCTGCCCGCCGACACCGACGTCCTCATCGTCGCCGCCTACACCCAGTCCGCACAGCTCGCCTACGCGCTGAGCAATGTCTATCGCCAGCAACGGGTGGTCACCGTCATCGGCGGACCCCACGCGCGCTGCTACCCCGAAGACGCCGCCCGCTACTTCGACTACGTCCTCGGCTTCACGGACAAGGCCCTCATCTTCGAGGTGCTGCGCGACTGCGCCGCTCATCGCCCCGGCCTGC
Organism: Acidobacteriota bacterium; assembly: GCA_046726955.1. Lineage (GTDB taxonomy): Bacteria > Acidobacteriota > Vicinamibacteria > Fen-336 > Fen-336 > CAVPGH01. The sequence goes on along the minus strand of JBKPBQ010000034.1, from coordinate 551 downwards.
AGCTCGCGGCCAAGCGCCAGCCCACGCACCTGCCCGGAGTCAAGGAGCGTTGGAAGTTCATCGTCCCGACTCTCGCGAAGACTCCCGTCATCAAGCTCGTGCCCATGATCGGAAGCCTCGGCTGCCCGTACACGTGCAGCTTCTGCATCGACGCGACGGTCGACTACCAGCCCCTCGACACCGCCCAGATCAAGGAAGACCTCCAGTTCGTGGTCGGCCAGATGAAGCAGCCACGGGTTGGGTGGCACGATCCGAACTTTGGCGTTCGCTTCGACGAGATCATGTCGGTGATCGAAGAGTCGGTCCCGAAGGGCCGCATCGACTTCGCGGCCGAGAGCAGCCTCGCCCTCCTCTCCGAGCCCCACCTGCGACGACTGCAGGCCAACGGCTTCAAGGCCATGCTGCCCGGCGTCGAGTCCTGGTACTCGCTCGGCGGCAAGTCGAAGACGGGGTCGGCGTCGGGGCTCGAGAAGGTCCGCCGAGTGGCCGATCATCTCAACACCGTGCTGCGCTACGTCCCCATCGTCCAGGCGAACTTCGTGCTCGGCCTC
>JBKPBQ010000033.1:0-5905 GCA_046726955.1 Acidobacteriota bacterium | reverse complement strand
CGCCAGGCCCGCGCCGCCGGTGCCGGTGGAAGGACGGACGGGCGTCGAGCTCCTCCTCCCGGCGGACAGGCGTGATCAGCTCAAGGCCGCGTGGATGGAGGCGCAGAGCGCCTTTATCGACGAGCCCGCCGACTCCGTTCGCCGGGCGGACGCGCTGGTGAAGGACGTCCTGAAGTCGGTCTCGGAGAGGTTCGAAGCCGTGCGGCGGGACCTCGAGAACGAGTGGGCGCGCGGCGGAGAAGCAGCGTCGACCGAGTCCTTGCGTCTGGCGATCCGGCGCTACCGGACGCTCTTCGACCGGCTGCTCGGGATCTGAGGCGAACGTTCGTCGGCGGCGGCGCGGACCGTGAAGCTCGCCTTCAGCAGGTCCGTGCCGCTCGCTGACGGGCCCACCAGGACCGAGGACGTCATCGGCTCGATCTCCCAGGCTTTCCTCTCGACGTCGTACCAGGCGAGGTCGCTCACCGCGATCTCCAGCGGCACGGTCTTCGTCTCGCCGGGGGCGAGCACGATCTTCTTGAATGCGCGCAGCAGCTTCGCCGGCCGCTCCACCCTCGAGCCCTCGAAGCCGACGTAGAGCTGAATGACTTCCTCACCGGCCCGCGTGCCGGTGTTCGTGACGTCCACGGTGACCTCCACGCGGCCGTCCGGCGGGACGACGAGTGTTGCGACCTTCAGGTTCGCGTAGGCGAACCGGGTATAGCTGAGCCCGTGGCCGAAGGGGAAGGCCGGCTCCTCTCCAGTACGGTCGAAGAGCGTGTAGCCGTGATGGGGCCCGTACTCGATCGAGTCGGCGAACTCGTCGAAGAACGGGAGCTGCGACTCGTCCTTCGGCGTAGTGAGGGGCATCTTGCCGCTCGGGTTCACGTCGCCGAACAAGATCCGGGCGAGCGCGTGCCCGCCTTCCATCCCGAAGTACCAGGCCATCAGGATGGCGGGGACGTCGTGTCTCCACTCCTCCATCGTGTAGACGCTGCCGCCGACGAGCGCGACGACGCAGCGCGGGTTCGCAGCGGCTGCGGCCCGGATGACGTCGACGTCGCGAGCCTTGAGCGCGAGCGGCACGTAGTCTCCACCCTTCATGTCGATCGGGTGCAGGAACGGCAGCTTCACCTTGACCTGGCCCTTCTGCGCCGGACTGCTGGGCTTCATTCGCTCCGGGTCGGAGATGTACTCGCCGACTTCGTCCCAGCGGGCGCCCGCCACGACGACGACGGCATCGGCCTCGCGGGCGACGCGGCCGACCTCGCCGACATCGGTCCCATCGGAATGGAGGACGGTCGTCCCCGCGCCGAGGTAGTCGCGGAGCCCCGCAAGCGCCGACGTGGAGTACGGAGGCGTGACGTGGCTGCTGCCGTGATCGCCGGTGTTGGCGGCGTCCGCCAGGTGGCCCACGACCGCGATCACTTTCACCCGCGCCTTGTCCAGCGGGAGGAGCGCGCCGTCGTTCTTGAGCAGGACCATTCCCTTCTCGGCGACCTCGCGGGCGAGCGCCGCGTGCTCGGGAGCGGCGGCCAGGCTCGCGGGGTAGGCCTGCGGATCCTCGCGGGTCAGGAAGAGGAGCTTCGTCCGCACGATGCGACGCACGCTCTCGTCGACGGCGGCCAGCGGCACCTCGCCGCGCTCGACCAGCGCCCGGAGGTTCTTCCCGTACACCTGGCCGCGGGGCATCTCGACGTCTAGCCCAGCCGCAACACCTCGCTTGGCGTCGTGCACGCCCCACATCCAGTCGGAGGTCACGAAGCCGCGAAATCCCCAGTCCTCGCGCAGGACCGTCGTCAGGAGATGGCGGCTCTCGCCGCACCACTCGCCTCTGACCTTGTTGTAGGCGCTCATGAACGTGACAACCCCGCTCTCGAGCGCCTTGCGGAACTGCGGCAGGTACACCTCGCGCAGAGTCCTCTCTTCGATCTGGACGTCGTTCTTGAACCGGGCCGTCTCCATGCTGTTCAAGGCAAAGTGCTTCGCGCAGGCCATGACGTTGTGGCGCTGCACGGCCTCGAGGATCGCCGCGCCCATCTCGCCGGTTAGCCACGGGTCCTCGCCGTACGTCTCCTGGGCCCGACCCATGGACGGGTGGCGCACGACGTTCAGGCAGAGGCCGCCCCAGTAGTTCGCCCCGGCGGCCCGGACCTCCTGACCGATGACGTCACCGACCCGCCGCTGCAGCTCGACATCCCACGTGGCGGCGCGGGCGATCGCGACGGGGAAGCAGGTGGCCCGGCCGACGGTCACGCCGCGCGGGCCGTCCGTGAACGCGAGGGGCGGGATCCCGAGGCGCTCGTTGGCGCCGGAGTACACCGGGGCCATGACGCCGCGGAGGAGCATCGACAGGGTCATCGGGGCGATCCCACTGCCCGTCATCTGGTCCATCTTCTCGTCGAGCGTCATCCTGGCGACGAGCGCGAGCGCCGCGCGGTCGGCGGCCTCGAACGTCATGGCCACCGGCCAACGGCGCCGGGCCGCGCGGACGTCGAGCGGGCGCATCCGGCGATGCGCCCAGAAGCCGCCCATGCCGGCAGCGACGACGACCAGCGTCACGACGCCGACGAGCACGGCGGTCAGGACCAGCATGTCGCGCTCCCGGTCTCACCCGACGCGGGGTCCGTCGGTTCGCCTGCGAGCAAAGCCTATCCCGACTGGTGGGCCCGTGATCTAATCCGTCGTCGAGAGGAGACGACCATGACTCCAACCGGCCTCGCGGGCGCCGATCTGCGCTCGCTCGTCCTGATGCCTGCCCTCGTCACGCTGGCCGTGACCCTGCTGCGGCTGACGGGAGAGCTGCTGCACTGGTCGGAGCGTTTCTTCAGCCGGGCGGCGGGAGGCGCTTTCGCCGTCGTGGGCATCGTCTGGCTCGTGCCGATCTTCGGCGTCATCTTCGGGCTCCGGCTGGCGCGAACGGGCCATCCCGCGCCTCGAACGAGCCGTGCCATCCTGGCGGGAGTCCTCGGCGTGCTGGCGCTGCCCCTCCTCGTGACGCTTTGGGCGCTATTGGGCCTTCCGCCCATAGCACAGGTCCTCGCGTTTTGCATCGGATATGCAGTCGTCGCCTGGTTCGTGGCGAAGAGCTGGCCCGCGCTCGCCAAGGCCCTCTTCACCTATGGACTCCTGGCGCGCATACCGGTCGCCGTGATCATGCTGATCGCGATCTTCGCCAACTGGGGGACGCACTACGAGCTCGGTCGGCCCGATCTGCCACCGCTCGAGCCGCCTCTCGTGAAGTGGCTCGTGATCGGCTTCGCGCCGCAGTTCGGCCTGTGGGTATCGTTCACGGTGATCGTGGGCCTGCTCTGCGGCGCGATAGCGGCTGCAGTCGCCTCGCGCCGGCGCGCTTGACCTTCGCTTCGTTGCGAAGACGCGTCCTCAGGCGCCGCGGAGGGCGTTGACGATGGGCAGCCGGGCTCCGCGGAAAGCGGGAAGGAGCCCACCGCAAACACCCATGACGAGGGCGAAGACGAGCCCGGACGCGACCGCGCTGGCCGTGATCCGGAACGCGAAAGCCAGCTGCGCGAAGTTCGGCCCTCCCGTCGTCGTGGTGAGGCCGTGGGCGGGGAGCGCGAGGAGGCAGCCGAGTGCCCCTCCGAGCAGCGCGAGGAAGGCGGACTCGATCACGAAGGCGACGAGGATGGCCCGTCGCGAGAAGCCGAGCGCCCGCAGCGTTCCGATCTCCCGGGTGCGAGCGGCGACCACGGCGTACATGGTGTTCATGGCCCCGAAGACCGCCCCGACGCTCATCACGATGGACACGAACGCCGCCAGCCCGAAGATCGCCCTGCCCGTCGGCCCGGCCTCGTCGTCGTAGAACTGCCGCTCCTCCTTGACCTCGACCTGCACGGCGGGGTTGTCCGCGGTCTCCTGGGCGAAGGAAGAGAGGGTGCGCGGGTCCTTCAGGCGGAGGACGACGCACTGGAAGCCGCCTTCGCGGTGGAACTCCTGCGCCATGACGTCCAGGTCCCCCCAGACCTCGCTCTCGAAGCCGCTCCCCTCGGAAGTGAAGACACCCACCACGTCCCACTCGCGCTTCTGGATCTTGACGCGGGTGCCCACCTGGAGGCCGAAGAGCGACGCCGCCTTCTGTCCGGCCATGACCTCGGACAGGCCCGGCCGGAACCGGCGCCCGGAAACGAGCCGGATGCCTCCGCGGACGTCGAACGCCGCCGGCGTCACGCCGCGAAGAGTGGCGTTGGTCAGGCTGCCGTCCGCGGCGCGGCGGATGTTCGCGACGATCACGATCTCCGGGGAGGCGAGGGGCGCGCCCCCGGGAGTGCGCTCGACGCGCGCGTCCACCAGGACCCGCTGAGCGGCGTCGATGGGAATGCCCGAGGTCAGCTCCGACGTGGCGCCCTTCTGGACCACGATCGCGTTGTCGGTACGTCCTGTCGACCGGAGCGCCGTGCGGAACCCGGCAGCCATCGCGGAGAGGATGACGAAGACCGACACGACGAGCGCGATGCCGAAGATCGCGAGCAGGTTCACGCGCCAGCGGACCGCGAGGTTCCGGACGTTGTAGGAGATCGGCAGGGCCACGTCAGGCGGCCCTGAGCGTGTCCGCGATCCGCGACCGGTACGCGCCCATGGCCGGGAGCAGCCCGGCAGCGAAGCCCAGGAGCAGAGCGAGGCTCATTCCGAGCGCTCCCACCGCCGGCGTCAACCCCAGGTTCGGGAAGCCCGCCACGGCGTCTCCCACGAGCGGCACCTTGGGCAGCGCCTTGATCGCGAGGCGACTCAGGAGAATGCCGAGGCCACCGCCCAGGACGCCGAGCGCCAGGCCCTCCCCCAGGATCAGCGTCATGACCAGACGGCTCGGGAAGCCGAGCGTCTTGAGCACCGCGATCTCGGTCTGCCGATCCCGGACGGCCATGCTCATCGTGTTCGCGGTCACGAGGAGGATCGTGAAGCACACGGCGAGCCCGATGCTTCGCAGGAGGACCGCGAGGTTGCCGGCCATCGAGATGAAGCCCGCCCGGAACGCGGCTTCGGTCTCCGTGCGCGTGGGCGGATCCGCGTTCTCGAACATCTCGTCGATCGTGTGGCTGATGGCGCCGGCCTGGCTCGGGTCCTCGATCAGCAGCTTGTACATGCCGATGCCGGCCTTGCCGCCGATGGCCTCGTTCAGGTACTCGTAGTGGAAGAAGAGCACGTTGGCCGTGGTGCCGGGAAACCGCGCCTGGTCGACGTGATAGACCCCGCGGATCGCGAGCTCGAAGGGCTTTCCGATCTTGTAGACGGGGATCATGCTCGTGAGCTGGACGATGTCGCCCACCTTCCAGCCGAACTTCTCGACGAGATCGGGCCCAATGATGCAGCCTCGACGGTCGGCCATGAAGGCCGCCTTCTCCTCGGCGGTCAGGATGTACTCCGGGTTCATCGGGAAGTAGTCCTCCGCCTGGATCGCGAAGTTCGGGAAGAACTTCTTGGGATCGGGCGGGAGGCCTATCACGCCGCCGAACCAGTTGTAGCCCGCAACAGCCTTCACTCCCGGGACGTGCGCGAGTCGGTCCCGGTAGGCCGGCGGCAGGTTGAACACGAGGCTCACGGAGTGCCGCGTGATGAGCCGCGAAGCGCTCGCGCTCTTGAGGTTCCAGCTGATGGCCGAGACGAGGGTCTCGAGCGTGCAGAACAGGAAGATGCACACCGACATCGCGACCACGGTGCTCGCCGTCCGGATCCAGTTGCGCCGGAGATGCTTGGCTATGTAGGGGAGGAAGCGCATCGGCCCTCCGCCGACGATAACTCACCTGGGCGCCGGGTCCAACGGGAATTTGCGGCAAGCGGATCGCAAACAACAGATTGGATGCGGTAGAGGATTCGAGGGACGAAGCGCGTCGTCGATTTTGCGGCGTCGCCGTCGGTCGGGCTTCGTACCCTCAGGTAGGGGAACCCGAACACCAGGAGAGGCTTTGCC
>JBKPBQ010000032.1:0-8667 GCA_046726955.1 Acidobacteriota bacterium | reverse complement strand
ACCTGGAGGAGCTCACCGGCCGCCCCATCGCCGACCAGTTCGACCTCATCGCCGGCTCCTCCACCGGCGGGATCATGACGTTGCTGCTCACGCGGCCCGGCGCGCAGGGACGCCCGCTCTATTCCGCGAAGGACGTCGTCGACCTCTACACGGAGCACGGCAAGGACCTCTTCTACGCCGACCCGGCCTACCAGACGCAATCGAAGGGCGGCTGGGCGCTCCCGAAGTTCCCGGCGAGCTCGGTGTCGTCGACCTTGTCGGCCTACCTCGCCGACGCGGAGCTCAAGGACGCCCTCACCGAGGTCCTCGTCACCGCCTACGACATCGACTGCCGCCGGCCGTTCTTCTTCGAGCGCGCGCGGGCGCGCCGCGGCGCCGGCAACGCAAACTTCCGGATGCTCGACGCCGCCATGGCGACCTCGTCCTTCCCGGCCATGTTTCCCGCGGTTGCGGTCAGGAACGTGAACAACACCCGGACGTACCACCTCATCGACGGCGGGATGGTGTCCGCGAACCCGGGCGCGCTCGCCATCGCCCGGGCCGCGACGCTCTTCGGCCGGGACGCTCCCGTCCTCATGGTCTCGCTGGGCACCGGCGACTTCGAGGCCCCGCTGCCGTTCGCGCAGGTCGCGCAGTGGGGGCTCACGGACTGGGCGCCGCGTCTCGCGGACGTCCTCTTCGACGGGGTCAACCACGGTGTCGACGTAGCCATGGAGGAGCTCCTCCACTCGCGCGAGTACTTCCGCTTCCAGGTCACGCTGCCCGCGGGGAACGACGGCACGGACGACGTCGCGCCCGCGAACCTCGACGCGCTGCGCCAGATCGTCGCCGACGCGATCGCCGGAACCACGACGCCGGACCCCGACCGGCCGCGCACCCCCTGGCCCGGCCGCTTCGCCGAGCTCACGAGACTCCTGGGCCGCGATTAGATGCCCGCCGCGGCGCCGCTCGCCCCCTTGTTCCCGACGAGCCGGCGCGTCAAGGCCCTCCGGGCCTCGTTCATCGCCCTCATGCACGTCCCGCCCCTCACGCTCCTGGTGCGCGGCGTGAGCGCGGCGGATCTCTGGACGTTCCTGGGCTTCTACCTCGTGGCCACGTTCACAATCGGGGCGGTGCTCCACCGCTACTTCGCCCACCGGTCGTTCCGCACGAGCCGGCCCTTCCAGCTCGCGCTCGGTCTCCTCGTCGCCGCCTTCTTCGGCGATCCGATCAGCTTCGGCGGGAAGCACCGCCTCCACCACCGCCACGCCGACACCGAGCGCGATTTCCACGGCCCCCGCCGCGGGATCTGGTTCTCGTGGATCGGCCACCTGCTCGAGGACGGGTTCCCCAAGGCGGAGGTCGAGGACGCCGTGCCCGACCTCACCCGCTGCCCCGAGATCGTCTGGCTCCACCGCTACGGGTTCGTCGTTGGCCTGGCCGCCGCCGGCGCCACGCTCTTCTTCGGAGGATACGGCGCCTTCGCCGCCGGCTACTGCCTGAGCTGGTGCCTCGTCGCCATCCACGGGGCTTCCGCCGTCAACACGCTCTGCCACTTCGGGCGCCACCGCCGCTACGACACGCCCGACCACTCCGGCAACAGCCCGGTCCTCGCCCTGCTGCTGCTCGGCGAGGGCTGGCACAACAACCACCACCGGTACCCCGCCGCGGCCCGCGCCGGCTTCTCCTGGTACGAGCCGGACCCGCTCTACTGGGCGCTGCGCCTCCTGGCCGTCCTTGGCCTCGTGTGGGACGTCCGCGAGCCTCCCGAGGACGTGCGGCGCAGCGGCTACGCGACGACCGGAGGCGTCTCGTGAGCCCGGCCGGGCGGGTGGCCGCCCTCTTCGGGATTGCTCTCGCCCACGTCATCGCCGTTAGTGCTCTCGTCGTTCCCCTGGGGCCGCGCGACTGGATCGCGCTCTTCGTCTTCTTCGTCCTCGGCTCGTTCACGATCGCCGCCGCGCTCCACCGGTACTTCGCCCACCGCGCGTTCCGCACGAGCCGCGGCTTCCAGCTGGCGATGGCGACGCTCGTCTCCTGCCTCTTCGGCGACCCCATCGGCTTCGCGGGGAAGCACCGCCTCCACCACCGCCACGCCGACACGGAGCGCGACCCGCACGGCCCCGGGCAGGGAGCGTGGCGGTGCTGGATCGGCCACCTCCTCGACGACGGCGGCTGGTCCGAGGCGGCGATCGTGGCCGCGGCTCCCGACCTCGCTGCGTTCCCGGAGCTGCGCTGGCTCCACCGCTTCTACGTCGTCCCCGGGATCGTCCTCACCACGACGATTCTCTTCGTCGGCGGCTACGGGATGCTCGTCGCCTACGCGTTCGTCTGGCTGACGCTCGCGCTCCACGGCCCGGCGCTCGTCAACTACTTCTGCCACCGCTGGGGAAGTCGCCGGTTCGAGACGGCCGATCGCTCCACGAACAACTGGCTGCTCGCTGCGCTTCTTTCCGGCGAGGGCTGGCACAACAACCACCACCACTTCCCCGGGGCGGCCCATGCCGGCCTGCGCTGGTACGAGTGGGACGCCGCCTACTACATGCTCAAGGTCCTTTCCTGGCTCGGCCTCGTCTGGGACCTTCACGTGGTGAGAGCGCCCGCGGACGCGGTCGCCGAGGAAGGAGAGCCGTGCGCGTCGCGGTGATCCTCGTCTGGCGGCCCAAGAACTACCCGGACTGGGACGGCCGCCGCTCCGAGCGGGCGCGCGAGATCCCGAAGGCGCACGGCTGCGACGCGGGAGCCGCGCCCAACGGCGGGATCCACCTCGCCTCGCTCCTGCCGCGGCACTGGTCCATCACGCTCGTCCACGAGATGGTCCGCGACGTGGACCTCGACATGGACGTGGAGGCGGTCTTCCTCTCGACCATGGATTTCTGCGCGCCGCACTGCCGACGCCTCGCGCTCCAGTTCCGCGCCCGCGGCGTCAAGGTCGTCGTGGGTGGCCTCTTCCCGACCCTCAACCCCGAGTACTTCGACGGGGCCGCGGACGCCGTCGTCGTCGGCGAAGCCGAACCCGTCATGCCTCGTCTCATAGCCGATCTCGAGCGGAACACGCTCGAGCCCCGCTACGTCGCCCACGAGCCCGCCGATCTCTCGCTCCTCCCCGTCCCGCGCTACGACCTCGTGGAGACGACCTTCCGCATGACCATGCCCTACGAGGCCACGCGCGGGTGCCCGTTCACGTGCTCGTTCTGCGTGCTGTCGGCGATCCGGCTCCCCTTCCGCCACCGCCCGATCCCGAACGTGCTGCGCGACATCCGGAACGTGCCGTCGCACTGGAACTGGCGGCAGCGCCAGTGGCTCGTCTTCTGGGACAACAACCTCGGTGCGGATCGGGCCTACTTCCGCGAGCTGTGCGAGGCGCTGCGGCCCGTGAAGCGCATCTGGGGGACGCAGACCTCCATCGATACCGTCACCGCGGAGAGCGCCCGGCTCATGGGCCGCTCCGGCTGCCGGTTCGTCTTCGTCGGCCTCGAGAGCCTGGCCCAGACGAGCCTCGTCGGCTCGAACAAGCGCCAGAACCGGGTCCACGAATACCGCGAGAAGATCCGCCTCCTCCACGACAACGGCGTCCTCGTCATGAGCATCTTCCTCGTCGGCCTCGACGGGGACACGCCGGAGTACCTGGCGGACCTTCCGAACCTCGTCCACGACGTGGGAGTCGACGTCCCGGTCTTCTCCCTGGCCGCACCCATCGCAGGCACCACGTTCCACCGGCAGCTCCAGGACGAGGGCCGGCTCATTGCCGGCGACATCCTCGGAGGGATGGACGGCATGCACCTCCTCTACCGTCCTCGCAACGTCGATCCCGAGGACCTGGAGCGAGCGCTCTTCTCGTGCTTGCGCCGGGCTTGGAGCCCGGGTCGCGTGCTCCGGCGGATGGCCCGAGGCGCGCGTTCGGGCTTCTGGGGCGGCATCGCCAACGCGACCGCCAACCTCGCCTACCGCAGCTTCCAGACGTCGCTCGCGCGCGCGGGGTCAGAGCGCGTGCGGGCGCGCGGTCCCTGGCCGGGCCCGCCGTGGGCCGTCGGTGCCCATTCCGCCCCTGAGGTAGAATCCACGCTTCCCTCCCAAGAATTGGCTTGATCGGGCAGAAGCTCGCCGACCGCTACGACGTGACCGCGGAGCTCGGCCGCGGAGGCATGGGCGTCGTCTATCGCGCGCGCGATCCCCGGCTGAACCGGGAAGTCGCGGTGAAGCTCGTCCCGCCCGACCTGCTCTCCGCGGAGATGGAGCAGCGCTTCCACCGCGAAGCCCAGCTCGTGGCCCAGATGGACCACCCCGGCATCGTCCCCATCTTCGACTTCGGCCGGCACCAGGGGTCGATGTTCTTCGTGATGCCCATCGTCCAGGGCACGAACCTCCGCGCCTTCCTGCGCGAGCGCGCCGTGCTCGGGGAGATCCTCGACGTGGGCGTTCAGATCGCGGAGGCGCTCGAGTACAGCCACGGCCGCGGCGTCGTGCACCGCGACATCAAGCCCGAGAACGTCATGATCGCGCGCGAGGATCCCGCGGGCGTGAGATCGACCGCCTCATCGCGAGGGGCCGGGAGGAGACCGCGACCGCGGTGCGGCACACGATCTATCGCCAGCTCGGGGAGACGATCGTCCGCGACGCCCTCGTCCTGCCCCTCTTCCACGAGCAGGCGTACCGCTTCGCAAGCCCCGACGTCGAGGGGCTCGCCGTCGGCTTCTGGGGCCAGACGGTGCCCTTCGAGAACCTCCGCGTCCGGCGCTGATCGCGCTCGCCCCGACGGCGCCTTGACCGGTCCCGCGGGCGCCGTTTATCATTCGAACGGTTTCGGGACTCGGGCGGGCGTAGCTCAGCTGGTAGAGTACGAGCTTCCCAAGCTCGGTGTCGCGGGTTCGAACCCCGTCGCCCGCTCCATTCCGCCCCGGGGCCTGGCACCACGTCGGTTCGGGGGGGAGGTCGTGCAATGGGAATTTTCGGCAAGCCAGAAACGAAGCCGGCTGAGCCACAGAGCGCACCCCGTCCGGTGACGGCGCCTCTGCACAACCCCGCTCCTGCGCCCGCGAGCCGTCCGGCTTCCGCCCCCGCCGCCGTGCCCGCCCCCGTGCCGGGCAGCGCCTGCGTGATCGGTACCAAGACGGTCATCAAGGGCGAGATCACCGGGGACGAGGACGTGATCGTGGAGGGAACGATCGAGGGCCAGATCCGCATCGGCCGCGACCTCCGCGTGGGGCCGGGCGGGGTCGTGAAGGCCAACGTCCACGCGCAGTCGATCGTGGTGAGCGGCGAGGTGCAGGGCGACTGCCAGGCCTCGCAGCGCGTGGAGATCCAGTCCACGGGCAAGCTCACCGGCAACATCCGCGCCCCTCGCGTGGTCATCGCCGAGGGGGCCACGTTCCGCGGCAACAGCGACATGTCGGGTCGCAAGGACGAGAAGCGATAAGCCGTCCCTCGCCGCCTCGCCCCTGTCCCCCGGAGGAGCCGTGATGGAAGCAAGCGTCGGCAACTACATCGGGGGGGCCTGGGTGCCCGCCGCCTCCGGAAAGACCTTCGAGAACAAGAACCCCGCCGACTCGAGCGACCTCGTCGGGCGCTTCTCGGATTCCGGGCCCGCGGACGTCGAGAAGGCCGTGGCCGCCGCGAAAGCCGCGGCGCCGCGCTGGCGCGCCCTTCCTGCGCCCAAGCGGGGCGAGATCCTCTACCGCGCGGCCGAGATCCTGGTGCGCCGCAAGGAGGAGATCTCGCGCGACATGACGCGGGAGATGGGCAAGATCCTGGACGAGACGCGGGGCGACGTCCAGGAAGCGATCGACATGACGTACTACATGGCGGGCGAAGGCCGCCGCCAGTTCGGGCAGACGACACCCTCGGAGCTGCCGGACAAGTTCCAGATGTCGGTGCGGATGCCCGTGGGCATCGCGGGGCTCATCACGCCGTGGAACTTCCCGATGGCCATCCCTTCCTGGAAGATGATGCCCGCGCTCATCCTCGGGAACACGGTGGTGATCAAGCCGGCCACCGACACGCCGCTCTCCGTCGTGAACCTCGTGAAGGTGCTCGAAGAGGCCGGGCTGCCCAAGGGTGTCGTGAACATGGTCACGGGCGGCGGACGGGAGACGGGAACGCCGCTCATGAAGCACCCCGACGTGGGCGTCGTCTCGTTCACGGGATCGACCGAGGTGGGACGGATCGTCTCCGAGGCCTGCGCGCCGGCCTTCAAGCACTGCCACCTGGAGATGGGCGGCAAGAACATCATCATGGTGATGGACGACGCGAAGCTCGACCTCGCGGTGGACGGCGCCGTGTGGGGCGGCTTCGGCACGACCGGCCAGCGCTGCACGGCGGCGAGCCGCGTCGCGGTGCACAAGAAGGTCTACGACGAGTTCATGAAGCGGTTCGTGGAGCGCGTGAAGGCCCTGCGCGTCGGCAACGGCCTCGACTCGCGGTCGCAGATGGGCCCGTGCATCAGCGCGGCCCAGCGCGAGACCGTGGAGAAGTACGTGAAGATCGGCAAGGAGGAAGGCGCGAAGCTCCTCGCCGGGGGCAACCCGCTGGGCGGCGGCGAGTACGCGAAGGGCTTCTTCCACGAGCCCACGGTGTTCGGCGACTGCTCGCCGGAGATGCGCGTGTCGCGCGAGGAGATCTTCGGGCCCGTCGTCTCCGTCATCCCCGTGGGGTCGCTCGAGGAGGCGATCGAGGTCGGCAACTCCGTCGAGTACGGCCTCTCCGCCTCCATCTACACCCAGGACGTGAACAACGCCTTCCGGGCCATGCGGGAGATGGTCACCGGGATCTTCTACGTCAACGCCCCCACGATCGGGGCGGAGACGCACCTGCCCTTCGGGGGGGCGAAGAACACCGGCAACGGGCACCGCGAGGCCTGCGTCCAGGCCCTCGAGGTCTTCGGCGAGTGGAAGTCGATCTACATCGACTACAGCGGCTCGCTGCAGAGGGCCCAGATCGACGCCTGAGGAGCCGGTGCGACCGGCCCTTGCCGGGCCCGCAAGTCTCGCTATAATTTAGGATTGGATGGCGAGCCCGGTCCTCGACGAGCGTCGGAAGGAAGTCCTGCGGTCCCTGATCCAGCTCCACGTCGAAACCGGGGAGCCGGTGGGCTCGGAGAGCCTTTCCCGGGTGCTCCACCGCTCGCTCTCGCCCGCCACCCTCCGCAACATCATGGCGGACCTCGAGGCGCTCGGGTACCTCGACCACCCGCACACGAGCGCGGGCCGGATCCCCACCGACGAGGGATACCGCCTGTACGTGGACAGCCTCATGGACCCCCGCGCCCTGGCCCCCGGCGACGCGGCGGCCATCCGCTCGGGGCTGCTCCCGCGCGACGGATCCGTGGACCAGGTGATGGGCAACGCCTCGCACCTGCTCTCGCGTCTCTCCCGCCACGTGGGATTCGTGCTCGCTCCGGACATCGCGCTCACGAGCTTCCGCCATCTCGACCTCGTTCCCCTCGCTCCCCCGCGCGTGCTCGTGGTCATGGTGTCCGCGACCGGCATCGTGACGAACAAGGTCATCGAGGTCGAGGAGAAGCTCAGCCCCGAGGACCTGCAGGCCTGCGCCAACTACCTCAACGCGCACTACTCGGGCCAGACGCTGTCCGCGATCCGACAGCAGCTCCTCGACCTCATGAAGGAGGAGAAGGCGCTCTACGACTCGCTGCTGCAGAAGGTCGTGGCCCTCGGGGAGCGCGCCTTCGCGGTCGCGGAGGGCGAGGCCAGCGTCTACCTGGACGGCACGTCGAACATCCTCGGCCACGACTTCGAGGACGTGGAGAAGATGCGCGCCCTCTTCCGCACCTTCGAGGAGAAGAGCCGGCTCGTGAAGATCCTGAACGCCTGCCTGTCCGGCGAAGGCATCCGGATCCTCATCGGCCACGAGAACCCCGATCCCGGCCTGCGCGACCTCGCCCTCGTCACCGCCCGCTGCCGGGTGGAGGGCGAGGCGGGCTGGGGCCTGGGCGTCCTCGGCTCGACGCGGATGGAGTACGCGCACGTGGTCGCGCTCGTCGACCACGTCTCCCGCGCGGTCTCGGACGTGCTCCGGGGGCTGAAGTCTTGACCGACAAGCGCCGCCACCACCGCCACCACGACGAGGCGACGCCGGCCGCGGTGGACGACTCGCGCGAGAAGCCGTCCTCCGCGCCCGAGGCCGCCGCCGAGCCGGCGGCCGCGCCCGCTCCCGTGACCGAGGGCGGGCTGGACGCGGTGGAGGAGCCCGTCAGCCGCGAGGCGATGGCGGCGCTCCGCCAGGAGCGAGACGATCTGCGGGACCAGCTGCTCCGCAGGCGCGCGGACTTCGAAAACTACCGGAAGCGCGTGGAGCGGGATCGGCAGCAGGCCGCCTTCGAGGCCAAGGCCGCGATCTTCCGCGACCTCATCCCGACGCTCGACAACCTGGAGAGCGCCCTCAAGGCCGGTGGCGACGCGGAGGCGCTCCGCACCGGGGTCGAGCTGACGCGACGCGAGCTCGTGGCGCTCCTCGAGAGCCACGGGATGGTCGCCGAGGATCCGACGGGCAACGCGTTCGACCCGGAGAGCCACCAGGCGCTGTCCCACGAGGCGGTGCCCGGCTTCGCGGACGGCACGATCGTCGAGGTCTTCCGGAAGGGATACCGCTTGAAGGATCGGCTGCTGCGCCCCGCCCTCGTCAAGGTCGCGAAGGGCGACGCCGCCGACGACGACACGTCGGACGGTATACACT
>JBKPBQ010000031.1:0-4164 GCA_046726955.1 Acidobacteriota bacterium | reverse complement strand
CTCCTCCGGCGCCTCGCATCGTTCGACTGCCTCGTCGTGACCGACGTGGGCAGCGTCAAGTCGCCGATCGTGCGGGAGGCGCGCCGCCTCGGTCTCCGCTGCTTCGTGGGCGGGCATCCGATCGCGGGCTCGGAGCGCGCGGGCTTCGAGGCGTCCCGCCCCGATCTCTTCCAGGGCCACGCCTGGGCCCTCGTGCCCGGAGGCGACCGCGGGGCGCTCCGCGCCGTCGAGGAACTTGTGCGGGCCACGGGAGCACGTCCGGTGCGGATGGACGCGGGCGAGCACGACCGCGTGCTCGCCTACCTGAGCCATCTCCCGCAGCTCGCGGCCTGGGCGCTCCTGGGAGCGGCGCAGAGCGACGTCGCGGCGCGGCGTCGGCTCACTCTCGCCGGGCCGGGATTCCGCGACATGACGCGCCTCGCGCGGAGCCCGCGAGCGCTCTGGCGCGAGATCCTGGCCGAGAACCGGCGCGAGGTCGGCCGTGCCCTCCGCGCGTTCCGGGCGCGGGTCGGGAGCCTGCCATGAGCGGTGCTCTTCCCCTCGACGACCGCGGCCCCGGCAAGAGCCGCGCCGTCGAAGCCCAGGAATTCGTGCTCAAGCTCGGCCGCGGGCTCCACGCGTACGGCTTCTCTGCGCACCGGCTGGAGGACGCGCTGGCCGAGGTCTGCCGCCGCCTCGCGCTCTCCGGCCAGTTCTTCTCGATGCCCACGGCGCTCTTCGCCTCGTTCGGCGAGGGGCAAGCGCACCAGACGTTCCAGGTGCGCGTCGATCCCGGCCAGGTGGACCTCGGCCGCCTCGCGCGGCTCGACGAGGTGCGGTCGGAGGTGGCCCACGGCCGGCTCAGCCCCGCTGAGGGCTCCGCGCGGATCGACGCGATCATGAGCGCGCCCGTCCCCTACGGCCCGGCGCTCACCACGATCGCCACCGCCCTGGCGTCGGGATCGGCCTGCCGGTTCTTCGGGGGAGGGCTGCGCGAGGTCGTGGCCACGACGCTCATCGGGTTCATCCTCGGCCTTCCCCCGCTCGTCCGCTGGCGCGATCACGCCGGGACCGGGGTCTACGAGACGACCGCGGCCGCGCTCGCCGGCTTCCTGGCCCTCACCGCGGCCTTCTTCTTTCCGCCGCTCTCGCCCCACCTCACGACGCTCGCCGGTCTCATCATCCTCGTCCCCGGCTTCACGCTGACGGTGGCCTTCATCGAGCTGGCCACGCGCAACCTCGTGGCCGGCACGGCGCGCCTCGCGGGAGCCGGCCTCTCGCTCGTGGCCATCGCCTTCGGCGCCGCCGCCGGGGGGCGCATCGCGGAAGGGATCTTCGGGCCGGTCCCCGCGGTGAACCCGACGCCCCTGCCCGAGTGGACGCTCCTCGTCGCGCTGCTCGTCGCCCCCATCTCGTTCGCCGTGCACTTCCGCTCGGACACGCGTGACATGCCCTGGATCGTGGCAGCGGCCGTCGCCGCCTTCCTCGGGCTGCGGGCGGGGAGCTACGTGCTCGGGCCGCAGTTCGCGGCGTTCCTCGGAGCCATGGCGGTCGCCGCCTTCGGCAACGCCTACAACCGCATCGTGTCGCGTCCCACCGCGGTCGCGGTGGTGCCCGGCCTCCTCATCCTCGTCCCCGGCGGCATCGGGTTCCAGAGCATCTCCGCTCTGCTCGGCCACGAGACGATCTCCGGAGTGGAGGCCGCGTTCCGGATGGTGCTCGTCGCGGTGTCGCTCGCCATGGGCCTCCTCACCGCGAATGCGGTGCTGCCCGCGCGGCCGGCGCGGCGCCGGCGGACGCTCGCCGCGGGCTGATATCATCCGACTCGTCGAGGAGCGATCGTCATGAAGAAGGTGGTGAAGGACGCGGCGGAAGCCGTCCGCGACATCCCGGACGGGGCCTCCGTGATGGTCTCGGGGTTCGGCCTCTGCGGCGTCCCCGAGAACCTCATCCTCGCGCTGCGCGACCAGGGGGCGAAGAGCCTCACCATGATCAGCAACAACGCGGGCACGAACGACTTCGGCATCACGTTCCTGCTCAAGAACGGCCAGGTCCGGAAGATGGTCGGGACCTACGTGGGCGAGAACAAGGTCCTCGAGACGATGGCCCTCGGCGGGAAGCTCGAGCTGGAGCTCGTGCCCCAGGGGACGTTCGCGGAGCGGATGCGCGCGGCGGGAGCGGGAGTCCCCGCCTTCTTCACACCCACGAGCTACGGCACCGTGATCGCGGAGGGCAAGGAGGTCCGCTGGTTCGACGGCCGGCCCCACGTGCTCGAGCCCGCGCTCCGCGCGGACTACGCGTTCGTCAAGGCCTGGAAGGGGGACACGCTCGGCAACCTCGTCTACCGCCGCACCACCCGGAACTTCGCCCCCGTGATGGCGATGGCCGCCCGCACCACGATCGCGGAGGTCGAGGAGCTCGTGCCCGCGGGGACGCTCGACCCCGACTCGGTCCACACCCCCGGCATCTACGTGAAGCGGCTCTTCCAGTGGAAGCCGTACGAGAAGAAGATCGAGAAGCGCACGCTGCGCGGCCAGCAGGGAGAGGAGAAGGACGAGAGGCGCGCGCGCATCGTGAAGCGGGCCGCCCGCGAGATGAAGGACGGCTACTACGTGAACCTCGGGATCGGGATGCCCACGCTCGCCGCGAACTGCGTCCCTCCGGGGGTCTCGATCGTGCTCCACTCCGAGAACGGCATGCTCGGCGTCGGCCCGTATCCCGCTCCGGGCGAGGAAGACCCGGACCTCATCAACGCGGGCAAGGAGACGGTGACGGAGCTGCCGGGGACCTCCTACTTCTCGAGCGCCGAGTCCTTCGCCATGGTCCGGGGCGGCCACGTGGACCTCACGATCCTGGGCGCCCTCCAGGTGGACCGCGAGGGGAACCTCGCGAACTGGATGATCCCCGGCAAGATGGTGAAGGGGATGGGCGGGGCCATGGACCTCGTGTCCGGGGCGAAGCGCGTCGTGGTCACGATGGAGCACACGGCCAAGGACGGCTCTCCGAAGATCCTGGAGCACTGCACGCTGCCCCTCACGGGCCGCCGCTGCGTGAACCTGATCGTGACGGACATGGCCGTCGTCGAGGTCACGCCGGAGGGGCTCGTGCTGCGCGAGGTCGCCCCCGACACCACCGTCGAGGCGGTCCGCAAGGCCACCGGCACAGCGCTCGTCGTGCCCCCCGACGTGAAGACGATGGAGTCCTGAGCCGGCTCCACCCCCCGTTGACAGCGGCGCGCGGCTTCTCTATCGTTGGGCCATCCGCATCCAGTAGACGCGAAAACCGCCCCTCCCGTTTCTCCACCTCGTCCCGAGAGATTTCTCATGGCTAACGACGATCCGGCTTCCACACCACCGAAAGGCGGAGGTCCGCGACGGCCGCGCGGATCGCGGAGCGAGGGCCGGCGGGGCCAGGACCCGCCGCCCGAGGCCCAGGAGGGCGAAGAGGCTCCCGCCGAGACCGCGGTGGCCACCGCGGAGGAAGAGCCCGCGCCCCCCGTCGCCACGTCCGCGCCGCCGCCCGCGCCCGGCGCCGCCCCTCCCCCTGCCGCCGCCGACGAGGACAAGGACCGGATGGACCTGGCCGAGCTGAAGGAGATGACCATCCAGGCCCTCAACCAGATGGCGACCGAGCTGGGCGTGGAAGGCGCCGCCGGCACCAAGAAGCACGACCTCATCTTCAAGATCCTGCAGAGCCAGACCGAGAAGAGCGGCCTGCTCTTCGCGGAGGGCGTGCTGGAGTGCCTGCCCGACGGCTACGGCTTCCTGCGGGCGCCGGAGTCGAACTACCTGCCCGGCCCGGACGACATCTACGTGTCGCCCTCGCAGATCCGCAAGTTCGACCTCCGGACCGGCGACACCGTCTCCGGCCAGGTCCGGCCGCCCAAGGAGGGCGAGCGCTACTTCGCCCTGATCAAGGTCGAGGCCATCAACTTCGAGCCGCCGGACGTCGCCAAGGAGAAGGTCCTCTTCGACAACCTGACGCCGCTCTACCCGAGCGAGCGGATCCGGCTGGAAACCGCGCAGGACAACCTGACCGCGCGCGTGCTGGACATGATGACGCCGATCGGCAAGGGCCAGCGCGGGCTGATCGTGGCCGCCCCCCGGACGGGCAAGACCATGATCCTGCAGAACCTCGCGAACTCGATCGCGGTGAACCACCCCGAGATCGCGCTCATCGTGCTGC
>JBKPBQ010000030.1:0-9536 GCA_046726955.1 Acidobacteriota bacterium | reverse complement strand
ACCGCGCATCGTTCCGCTGACGCACATTCTCCGACTCAACACAAGGCTCCTTCGGACTGTATCGACGGGATGTCCGACGAGGTTGCTGCGTTGCGTCCGTCACCGACGACGAACAACGCGGCCTTCATTGCCACACACTGTGGCGACGCGCGGTTTTATCTCCTGCGGTTGCTGGGCGTTGTCGACGCTCACTGCGGCACAGGGCCAACTCTGAGCTTCAGGGCCAACTCTGAGGCTTCAGGTCACCGTGTTGACATACATAGAACAACAATGTATAAAACATCTACGTATGGAGCTTGGCAAGGACCTGGTCGCCGCGTCCGCCACGCCGCTCGTGCTGGCCATCCTGGCCGAGGGCGACAGCTACGGCTACGCGATCATCAAGCGGGTGACGGAGCTGTCCGGCGGCCACCTGCAGTGGACCGACGGCATGCTCTACCCGGTGCTGCACCGACTCGAGCGGCAGGGTCTCGTCGCGGCCAAGTGGGGCGCCTCCGAAAGCGGCCGCCGGCGCAAGTACTACCGCATCACGAAAGAGGGTCGGGCGCAGCTCGCCGTCCACCGGCAGCAGTGGCGGGTCGTAGACGACACGCTGCGGGGTATCTGGACGATGGTCTGCACGGCATGACGACCCTCGCCGACGGCTCGCCGCTCGAAGACCAGATCGCGCAGTGGCGGATGTACCTGCGCCGCCGGCGGGCGATCGATGGCCCGGACGTGGAGGAGCTGGAGGGCCACCTGCGCGACCAGATGGCAGCGCTCACCAGGGCGGGCCTCGCGGGGGACGAAGCCTTCCTCGTCGCCGTCAAACGCATGGGGAGTCTCGACGAGCTGTCGCGCGAGTTCGCACGCGAGCACTCGGAGCGGCTCTGGAAGCAGCTGGTCATCGGTCAGGAGGCTGCCGGTGAGCCGGGGAAGACCACGCGCACCGAGGCGGTCGTGGTCTTGGTCCTTGCCGTCGCCGCGGCCGCGGCCATCAAGGTACCGGCGCTCTTCGGCCTTCGGCTGGGTGGCGGCGACGACCCGTTCTACGCCCGCAACGCCAGCCTGTTCGTGCTGCCGCTGCTCACGGGCTACTTCGCCTGGAAGCGCGGGCTCGCCGTCGCGACTCGCCTCTGGCTGGCGCTCTCCTTCGCGGCGGCGGCCGTCTTCGCGAACGTCTTCCCCTTCAGGCCGGGCAGCCATACGGAGGCGCTGACCGCCGTGCACCTGCCGATCGTCCTGTGGCTGGTCGTCGGCGTTGCCTACGTCGGAGGCCGCTGGTTCACCGGCACCGGGCGCATGGACTTCGTGCGGTTCTCGGGCGAGCTCTTCATCTACTACGCGCTCATCGGGCTCGGAGGCGGCGTTCTCACCGGCTTCACGATGGCGATATTCAACGCCATCGGTATCAAGGCCGACTGGCTCGCCCAGGGCTGGTTGATACCGTGTGGGGCGATGGGGGCCGTCATCATCGGATCCTGGCTGGTGGAGGCGAAGCAGAGCGTCATCGAGAACATGGCGCCCGTGCTGACGCGCCTGTTCACGCCCCTGTTCACGATCGTGCTTCTGGCGTTCCTGGGAACGATGGCGTGGACGGGCCGCCCCATCGACGTCAAGCGGGAAGTGCTGATCGCCTTCGACCTGCTGCTGGCAGTCGTCGTCGGCCTGGTGCTCTATGCCGCCTCGGCGCGCGACCCGCAAGCACGGCCCGATTTCTTCGACGCCCTGCAGCTGCTGCTGGTGGTCTGCGCCCTCGCGGTCGATGCGCTCACGCTGGCCGCAATCGCCGCACGCATCTCCGAGTTCGGCTTCACGCCGAACCGGGTGGCGGCTCTCGGCGAGAACCTCATCCTGCTGGTCAATCTGACCTGGTCGGCCCGGCTCTATGCGCGGTTCCTGCTCGGCCGCGGCTCGTTCGCCAGCCTGGAGCAGTGGCAGATCGCCTATCTGCCCGTCTACGCCGTTTGGGCGGCGTTCGTGGTCGTCGTCTTCCCGCCGGTGTTCGGCTACCGATGATCTGGCGGTCCCGCGCGCCCTCAGCGGTTACGGGACGCTGACGGGAACCTCGACGTCCGCCGAGCCGCGCCGGCACCATCCCTCGCGAGACGAGCAGTAGAAGTAGACCACCGTCGCCTTCACGGTCTTCTCTCCCTTGGGCGCGGCCGCGGCGAAGACGACCGGGAATCTCACCGGCTTCCCGAGGTCGATGTAGCGCGGGTTGTCCGGGTCCCACTCCGAGACCTTCTGGGGAGGCGGCGGCTGCTTGTCCACGAGCACGGCCTGCTCGGCGTCCAGCTTCAGCCGCGGCGGTGGGTCCTCGTTGATGTGCACGTCGGGATCGAGGGGAGAGAAGCTGACCGCGACGTGAGCGACGGCGCCCCGCTTCGTTGGTGGTTCGAACGCGGCCACCACGTCGAAGTGGCGCGGCGCGGCGCCGAGGGTGGCAAGGAGCACGAGGCCGGCAAAGCTCATCCTTCGATGCTACCAGAGCCCAGCCGGGAGGGCCTCTTCGGGAACAGTTATGATGGAAGGATGATCCTGGAGTGGCAATCGCGGTTGACGGAGTCGGTGCGAAGCTCGGTCAAGGCCGCCTTCGACCTGCCCCTCGACACCGTGGCCTTCCAGTATCCGCCGCGCGTGGAGATGGGCGACCTGGCGCTCACGGCGCCCTTCGACCTCGCGAAGAGCCTGCGGCGCAAGCCCCGCGAGATCGCGGAGCGCCTCGCCGCCGAGCTTCAAGGCGCCCCCGCCGTGCGCAAGACCGAGGTCGCCGGCGGCGGCTACGTCAACCTCTTCCTCGACCGCGCGGCCTTCGCCCGCGAGCTCTTCCGGTCGCTCCGCGACCACCAGCCGGCCCCCCGCGTGCCCGGGCACGTGATCGTGGAGCACACGAGCATCAACCCGAACAAGGCGGCCCACATCGGCCACCTGCGGAACTCGACGCTCGGCGACACCTTCGTGCGGATCCTCAAGGACCGCGGGCGCGACGTGGGCGTCCAGAACTACATCGACGACACGGGCGTGCAGGTCGCGGACGTGGTCGTGGGATTCCTGCACCTCGAGAAGAAGGCGCCGGCGGAGGTCATGGCGATCTCCGGCAAGTTCGACTACTACTGCTGGGACCTCTACGCGCGCGTCGGCGACTTCTACGCGGCCGACCCGAAGAACAAGGCCCTCCAGGCGGAGACGCTGCACGCGATCGAGGCGGGCGGCAATGAGACGGCGCAGCTCGCCGCCGCCGTCGCGGCGCGCATCGTGGACTGCCACCTCGCGACCATGGAGCGGCTCGGGATCCGCTACGACCTGCTCGCCCACGAGAGCGACGTGCTGCGCCTGCACTTCTGGGAGCGCGCGTTCGAGCGGCTCAAGGAGTCGGGGGCGATCCGCCGGGAGACCGAGGGCAAGAACTCGGGCTGCTGGGTGCTGTCGATGGACGGAGCGGAGGGCACGGACGAGGACAAGATCATCGTTCGCTCGAACGGAACCGTGACCTACACCGGCAAGGACATCGCGTACCAGCTCTGGAAGCTGGGACGGCTCGACCGCGACTTCCGCTACCGCCGGCACAAGACGTACCCGGACGGCCACGTCACCTGGTCCACCACGAGCGGACTCGGCGAGGAGGGCGCGCCTTCGTTCGGGCACGCGGGGAACGTGTACAACGTGATCGACGTCGGCCAGTCGTACCCGCAGCGCGTGGTCAAGGCCGGCGTGAAGGCGCTCGGCTACGAGAAGGAGGCGGAGGGCAGCCATCACCTCGCCTACGAGAAGGTCGTGCTCTCCCCCGCCACTGCCCGCGCCCTCGGCTACGACGTCGCCGAAGAGGCGGCGGCAGTGAAGGTCTCGGGACGCAAGGGTCTCGGCGTGAAAGCCGACGACCTCGTGGACGCGCTCATCGCCAAGGCGCGCGCCGAGGTGGACGCGCGCGATCCCGAGCGCGACCCCGCGGCCCGCGAGAAGACGGCCGAGGCCGTGGCCACGGGCGCGCTGCGCTACTTCCTCCTGAAGTTCGGCCGCACGCGCATCATCACGTTCGACATGGAGGAAGCGCTCGCTTTCGTGGGCGAGACCGGCCCCTACATCCAGAACGCGGTCGTCCGCGCGCGCAACATCTTCGCGAAGCTGGAAGCGGAAGGGCACCGCGTGGCCGAACTCCTCGCCCGCGCCGAGACGCTCGACCTGGCGGCGCTCCTGGAGGGCGAGGAAGGCGACGAAGCCTGGTCGCTCCTCCTCCTGATGAGCCGCAGCGACGAGGTGGCCGAGCAGTCGATCCGCGCCGAGGACGTCGCCCTCCTCGCCAAGCACGTCTTCGCGGTGGCCCAGGCCTTCCACTCCTACTACCAGAAGCCGAGCTACTCGGTCCTCTACGCGGAGACGGACGACCTGCGCGCGTTCCGGACCCTCCTCGTGAGCGCCTTCGTCCGGCAGATGGAAGCCCTGCTGGACGTCCTGGGCATCCCCGTCCCCGAGCGGATGTGATGCGGCCGGCCGTCGGGATCACGACGAGCTACGACGACCGGCGGGCCGGCGTTTACGTTCTGAGACAGGAGTACGTGCGGTCCGTCGAGGACGGAGGGGGCCTGCCCTTCGTTCTGGCCCCTGGCCGCCCCGAGGACGCGCCGGCCCTCCTCGACCGCCTCCAAGCCCTGGTCCTGTCGGGCGGATCGGACGTCGATCCCTCTCTTTTCGGCGCAAGACCCCACCCGAAGCTGGGCCGGGTCGTCCGCGAGCGGGACGACTTCGAGCTCGCGCTGACTCGGGAAGCCCTCCGCCGCGACCTCCCGATCCTCGCTATCTGTCGGGGCCATCAGGTGTTAAACGTTGCCACAGGGGGAACCCTCATCCAGGACATCCCGTCTGAAGTCACAGGGGGGGTGGAGCACGACCCCCGGCGGGAGCGCTGGGAGAGGGCGCACCTGATCGAAATCGTCGAGGGGACGCGGCTCCGCGAGATCCTCGGCCGGGGGACAGTCTCGGTGAACAGCTTCCACCACCAGGCGATTGGGGCGCTGGGCGACGGCCTCGTCGTCTCGGCGCGCTCGTCCGGGGACGGTCTCGTCGAAGCCGTCGAGATGCCGAGCCGCCACTTCGTCGTCGGCGTGCAGTGGCACCCGGAGTCGTTCTGGAACCAGGCCGACGGCTTCCAGCCCCTCTTCCGCGCCGTAAGCGCCGCGGCCCGCGAACGGTGATGCTCGGGTCGCTCGCCCTCTCGGCCCTCCTGGTCGGCGGCGGAACCGCCGGCGGCATCAAGTGGGAGAAGAACTTCGACGAGGCCCTGAAGAAGGCGCGCGCCAGCCAGAAGCCGATCTTCGTGGACTTCTGGGCGGAATGGTGCTTCTGGTGCCATCAGCTCGAGAAGACGACGTACGCGGATCCCGCAGTAGTGGCGCGGGCAGAGGACTTCGTTCCCGTCAAGGTCAACACCGAAGCGGGCAAGCGCGAGGAGCAGGTCGCGCTGCGCTACGACGTGCAGAACCTCCCCACGATCGCCTTCCTCTCCCCGGGCGGACACCTCGTCCTCCGCCTCAACGGCTTTCAGGGGCCCGGCCAGTTCCCGACCACGATGGACAAGGCGCGCGAGGCGGCCAAGCGCATCACGGCGTTCGAGGCTGCCCTCGAGCGCAACCCAAAGGACGCCGCGGCGCTCCTCGGGCTCGGCATCCACCTCTACGAGCAGGAGCTCTACGAGGAGAGCCGCGACTTCCTCCGCCAGGCGGTCCAGAACGACGCGCAGGAGCCGCCTCAGCAGCGCCGCAAGGGACGCATGCTCCTCGCCATCATCCAGACGTACGACAAGAAGTTCGCCGACGCGGAGACGCTGCTGAAGGAAGCGCTCTCGCTGCGGCCGCCGGGAGAGGACGAGCCCAAGCTCCTCTTCGTGCTCGGCCGCACGTACGCGTCGTGGGGGAAGATCGAGGATTCGCAGCGGACGATGCAGACGATCCTCCGCCTCTATCCCCAGAACCCCCTCGCCCAGAAGGCCCGGGAGACGATCGTCGCCCTCGAGCGGCGTTAAGCCGGCTCCCCCCGTCTCTTTCCTTCCTTTTCTTGACAACCCGGCGGGCCGCTCCTACGTTACCTAGATAATCTAGGCAAGGAGGTCTCGTGACCGAGACGACGCTCCTCCACGGCACGCTGGACGCCCTCGTCCTCAAGACGCTGGCCGGCGGGCCTCGACACGGCTACGGCATCGCCCGTTACCTGGAAGACGCGACCGACGGGGCGGTGACGATCGAGGAGGGCTCGCTCTACCCGGCCCTCTACCGGCTCGAGCGGCGGAGGCTGGTCGAAGCCTCCTGGGGTCCCAGCGAAACGGGACGCCGCGCCAAGTTCTACCGTCTCACGAAGGAAGGCCGCGCGCAGCTCGCGCGCGAGACGAAGGCCTGGGCGGAGTTCTCGGCCGCGGTCTCGCGCGTGCTCTTGCCGGCCTGAGGAGCTTGGAGCCATGGCCTTCGAGCGCCTCTCCCGCCTCCTCCGGCCGCCCGTCGAGCGCGAGGTCGACGACGAGCTGGAGTTCCACCTCGACATGCGCGCCCGGGAGCTGACGGAGCGCGGTATGGATGCGGCCGCCGCCCGCCGGGCCGCGGAGCGCCGCTTCTCGGATCTCGAGCAGACGCGGCGCGAGTGCCGGAGGATCGCGCGCGAGCGCGATTCGCGGGAGAGGCGACGGGAGTGGTGGTCCGAGGTCGCGCAGGACCTCGCGTTCGCCGGTCGGCAGATCACCCGCGCTCCCGGCTTCACGGCGGTGACGGTGCTGACGCTGGCTCTCGGCATCGGCGCGACGACCGCGATCTACAGCGTGCTCCGCGCGGTCGTGCTGCAGCCCCTTCCCTATCCCGACGCGGGGCGCCTCCACTCCGTGGCCACGACCTGGCGGGGCACGCCCGGAGGCACATCGGCGGGGAACTACCTCTACATCCGCGAGCGGCAGCGCTCCTACGAGGCGCTGGCCGCGGTCGATTTCCGCCCGTTCAACCTCGCGGACGGCGACGTTCCCGAGCGCGTCCTCGGCGCCTCCGCGACGTTCGACTACCTCCCGCTCCTCGGCCTTCAGCCTGCGCTCGGCCGGACGTTCTCCGCCGAGGAGGACACGCCCGGGAACGACCGCGTGGTCGTCCTGAGCCATCGCCTCTTCGCCCGCCGGTTCGGCTCCGACCCGCAGATCGTGGGCCGCTCGCTCCGCATTTCCGGGATCCCCCGCGAGGTGATCGGGGTGATGCCGGAGGCGCTCGACGCTGTCTCCTCGGGCGAGCAGCTCTGGGTGCCGATCGCCTTCACGCCGGAGCGGCGCGCGATGTACGACGAGCACTATCTCTCGCTCTACGGCCGGTTGCGGCCAGGTTTCACGCTGCCCCAGGCCCAGGCCGATCTCGAGACGGTGGTGCAAGACCTCGTGCGCGACCACCCGCGCGACAACCCGGACCGCGGCGTCGTGGCGTCGCCGCTGATCGACGAGGTCGTCGGCGACTACCGCCAGCGCTTGGCCGTCCTGCTGGGCGCGGTGGGGCTCGTGCTCCTGATCGCCTGCGCCAACGTCGCGAACCTCCTCCTCGGCCGGGGGGCGGCGCGGGAGCGCGAGCTCGCGATCCGGGCGGCGATGGGGGCGGGACGGGCCCGCATCGTCCGCCAGCTCCTCACCGAGAGCGTCCTCCTGGGCACGCTCGCCGCCAGCACCGGCCTCGTCGTCGCCGAGCTCGGCCGCCGGCTTCTCCTTGCGACCGCCCCCGCCGACGTCCCGCGGCTGGAGACGGCCCGCATCGACGTGGGCGTCCTCGTGTTCGCGATGGCGGCGGGGCTCGTCTCGAGCATCCTCTTCGGCCTGGCCCCCGCGCTGCACGCCGCGCGGGTGGACCTCCGTCCCGGGCTCGGCGAAGGCTCTCGCACGGTGACGAGCAGCGGCCGCGACGGCCTGCGCCGGCTCCTCGTCGGCGCGGAGGTCGCGCTCGCCATCACGCTGCTCGCGGGCGCCGGCCTCCTCGTGCGCACCGGCGTGAACCTCATGCGCGCCCCCGTCGGGTTCGACGCGGAAGGACTGCTGACTGCGCGCGTGTCCTTCCCGCGGGAAGGCTACGCGGAGCACGAGCGCATCGCGCGTGCCTTCGACGACGTGCTCGATCGGTTGCGCGCCCGGCCCTCCGTCGAAGCCGGTTTCGTCTCCAAGCTGCCGCTCACGCCAGGCGCGGGAACGAACGGCCTCATCCCCGAGGGTCGCGCCGTCGATCCGCAGAATCCGCTCAAGAGCGTGATCTCGACGGACCTCCAGGTCGTCAGCCCTGGCTACTTCGAGACGATGCGGATCCCGCTGCGCGCCGGACGCTACCTGACCGCGGCCGACCGCCGCGGCGCGCCGAAGGTCATGGTCATCAACGAGGAGCTCGCGCGCGTCGCCTTCCCCGGTCAGAACGCGGTGGGGCGCCGCATCTCCTGCTGCGAGCCCGGAGAGGGCGGACCCAACACGCCGTCGTGGAAGGAGGTCGTCGGCGTCGTCGCGAACGTGAGCCGCTCGTCGCCAGGAGGGGTGCCCCCGCCACAGTTCTACCTGCCCTACGACCAGGTACCGCCCGAAGCCTGGGACTGGATCTCCCGCACGATGGGCCTCGTCGTTCGCGGCCCGGACGCGCCCGAGAGCCTCGCCCCGCTCGTCCGCGAGGCCGTGCGGAGCGTGGACGCGGCGGTCCCCGTCTACGACGTCATGACGATGGCGGAGCGGCGGAAGGGCCGTATGAGCCAGGAGCGCTTCGGGGCGACGCTCCTGAGCGCGCTCGGGATCGTGGGCCTGGTGCTCGCGAGCGTCGGCATCTACGGCGTCGTGACGTTCTTCGTCAGCCAGCGCACGCGCGAGATCGCAGTGCGCCTGGCGCTCGGCGCCAAACCCAGGGATGTCGTCGGCCTGGTGCTGCGGCAGGCGCTGCGGCCCGTCGTCTTCGGGCTCGCCGCGGGGATCGCGGGGGCGTTCGCCGCCGGTCGCGCGCTGCAGGCCGTGCTCTTCGGCGTGAGCCCGGTGGACGCGCTCACTCTCGGCGTGGTGAGCGTGGCCCTGCTGTCGTTCGCCGTCGTCGCCTGCCTCCTCCCCGCGCGCCGCGCGTCGCAGGTGGACCCGGCGCGCACGCTCGCGGAGGCGTGAGGCCGCCAGTCTAGGGGGATCACGTCACCACGCCGCGCGGCTTGCCGACACTCCGGGGTACCGACGCGCGACCTCCCGGAGCCTTCGTGAATCGTCTCGACGTTACGCTCCTACCCATTCCGGGCGAGGTCCGACAGCGCTCATCGGACCCTCGGGATCTGGTCCCTGCATGACGAAAGATATCGAACGTTCGTTAGGCGCGGACCCATTGTGTCCACATGCGGCGTTACCGTCGTTTCATGTCACTCACACGATCGCTCGAATCACTCACCGACGACGAGGTTCTTTCCGGACTCGACGACCTGCTCCGTCGGTCGCGGCGCGTCGAAGCCCCACTCATCGCGCACCTCGGCGAGGGTGCACGCCCGTCACCTTTACCCTCGTTATGCGGCATCGTCGATGTTCACGTACTGTACGAACATCCTTCACC
>JBKPBQ010000029.1:0-6271 GCA_046726955.1 Acidobacteriota bacterium | reverse complement strand
GGGTGTCACCGCCTCCTGGAGCCGGCGCGCGCGCGCGTGGTCGCCCGACGCGTACGCGCGGTAGAGCGCGGCCACCGGCCGAGGGGCGCAGTTCGCGACGGCGACGACGCCGCCCGGCGCCCCGACGCACAGCGCGGGATAGAGGACGGGTGCGGAGCCGCACAGGACGGCGAACGACGGCGGCACGGCCGACACGATGCGGCCGAGGAGGCCCACGTCTCCGCTCGACTCCTTCATCCCCAGGATGCGCGGGTGCGAGGCGAGCGCGACCGAGAGCGGCAGCGGCCAGGGGAGGCCGGTGAAGACGGGAACGGAGTAGAGGAGCACGGGGATCGGCGAGGCGTCGGCCACGGCCTCGAAATGCCGGCGCAGCACCTCCACCGTCATCTGCGGCTTGTAGTAGCAGGGGGTGAGGACGAGCGCCATCTCCGCCCCGGCGTCGGCGGCCTTGCGGGTGAACGCGATCGTCGCACGCGTGCTCTCGAGGCCGGTACCGGCGAGGACGAGGCGCCTCCGCGCGTGCTTGCGCGCAGCGCGCACGAGCGCGAGCTTCTCGTCCTCCTCGAGGCTGCTCGCCTCGCCGTTCGAGCCCATGACGAGGTAGCCGGCGAGGTCGAACGCGGAGAGCGCCTCGACGTTGCCCTCGAAGGAGGCGAGGTCCAAGCTTCCGTCGGGCAGGAACGGGGTGACGAGCGGCGGGACGACGCCTTTCAGTCGCTCCCGCCCCGCCTTGTCGCCCGACGGGGCGGGATCCGAAGCCGGCACCGTCAGGCGGACGGAGTCTTCTTGCCGAGGGCCTGCGCCACCCGCCCGATGAGCCGAATGTCCTGGGGGGTGTAGGCGTCGCGGAAGTCGCTCCAGCCCTCCAGGATCGCCCAGAGCCCGGCGTCCGTCCTCACCGGCGCCACGAGCGCGCTGCCAGTGGCCAGGCCGACGCCGGCCCACGCGGGGACGGCCGAGAGATCGGAAACGACCGTGGGATTCGCGCCTTGCGCGGCCTCCGACAGCGGACCGCTGCCCGTCCACACGCGCTCGGGGCCCGCCGGCCGCTCGAGGGCGATGTGTACGGCGAGGTCCTCGCCGTCCGCGACGTAGGCGGTGATCGACGAGAAGCGCGCGAACCTCTTCTTCATGATCTCCACCGCCTGGCGCAACGACTCTTCGAAGGAGGGGGACTTCTTGATCGCCTCTTCCACCTCCTGCAGGACCTGCTCGCGGCGCTGCGCGCTCTTGCGCGCGAGGTCCGTCTTCCAGGGCTTGTCTTCCTCGTGCATCGACGTCATGTTCACCTCGGAACGATCTCCTTTCTTCCTCATCCGAGCGCGCGCCCTCCGTCCAGACGGAGGACGTCGCCGGTCGTATAGCTCGCTCCCGCGAGCAGGAACAGCACGGCCTCGACCGCCTCGGCCGACCGACCGAAGCGCCCGAGCGGAATCCGGCTCCGCAACTCCTCGGAGGCGCCCGGAGGCTCCAGCACCCCGGGGGCCACCGCGTTGACGCGGATGTCCGGGGCGAGGGCCAGGGCCAGGCAGCTCGTGGCCATCACGAGCGCCGCCTTCGAGGCACAGTACGGCAGGTACGACTTCCAGGGGCGGAGCCCGCCCAGGCTGGCCACGTTCACGATGGCGCCCCCGCCGCGACGGCGCATGTGCGGCGCCGCCGCGCGCGAGGCCATGACCGCGGCCTTCACGTTCACGTCGAAGGCCTCGTCGAGAGCCTCCTCCGACAGGTCCTCCAGCGGGACCCGGCGGAAGACGCCCACGTTGTTGACCAGGAAGTCGAGACCACCGAGGGTCTCGGCCGCCTCGTCCACGAAGCCCGCCATCTCTCCCGGCATCCGGGCGTCGGCCGGACCCACGTGGACGCGCCGCCCCATCCCCCGGAGCGTGTCCGCCTCCTCCTCCGCCCCTCGCCGGCTCTCCCGGTACGAGAAGGCGACGTCGGCCCCCTCTTCGGCGAGCGCCCTCACCAGCGCCCGGCCCAGGCCTTTGCCCCCTCCCGTGACGACGGCAATCCTTCCTCGGAGCCTCGACTCACCCATGTGTGGGGCAAAACCTTGGAATTATAGCATCCCAGATGCGCGCCCCCGCTTCCTGCTTCCGGAGCGGTTAACTTAGGCTGCGCGGCGGAGCGGTGTCAACGCTCGCGGCCGGACCGCTCGCGGAGGAGGTCGCCGAGCCGCGGGTCGTCGGGGGCGACGAGGGCCAGCTCGGCCAGGGCCTTCTTCGCCTCGAGGTCGGGCGCGCCGGGTCTCGCCCGCTGGAGCAGCGCGGCGATGCGCGCCTCGGCCTCGGGGCTGCGCTGGGGCTCGGGGCGGCGTCCCGTCGGGCGCCTCCGCACGGTGCTCCAGAGCCCTTCCGCGGCTTCCCGGCAATCGGGGTCGATGGCGAGGGCGGCCCTGAGCTCGTCCGCCGCCGCGTCCGGGCGTCCTCCGTCCTGGTGCTTCCGGCCGCGGGCCACGAGATCCCGCACGCGGGCGCGATCGCCGTCCTCGAGCGGGGCCGCCCCCGCGCGGGGCATCGCGGACCGTCCGTGGGAGCGCCGGAGCGCGGCGTGGATGCGCCAGAGCTCGAGGCCCACCTCCTCGAAGGAGGAGTACCGGTCGTCGGGCGACTTGCGCAGCATCCGGTGCACGACGAGGGCGAGCCGCGCGGGCAGCTCGGGGTTGAGCGTGAGCAGCGGCTCGGGCTCCTCCGAGATGATCTGGTAGAGAACGCCGTGGAGCGTCCGGCCCCGGAATGGCTTCTCGCGGCACAGGAACTCGTAGAAGACGGCCCCCGCGGAGAAGATGTCCGTCCGGTTGTCGAGCTGCTTGCCCATGGCCTGCTCGGGTGACATGTAGTCGGGCGTGCCGAGGATGATCCCGCGGCGCGTGATCGTCTCGAGGGTGGCCACGCGGGCGAGCCCGAAGTCGAGCACCTTCACGCGGCCCCCGCTCGTCACGAAGATGTTGGCGGGCTTGACGTCGCGGTGCCACACGCCCTTCGAGTGCGCGTAGCCGAGCCCCTCGCAGATCTGGGCGAGGATGTGCACGCGGTCCGCGAGGGGAATGTCCGTCCCCCGCTCGATGAGGCCGCGCAGGTCGTCGCCCTCGAGCAGCTCCATGGCCATGTAGAGGTGGCCGTCCGTCTCGTTGACGTCGTAGACGGACACGATGTTGGGGTGGCTGAGCCGGCTGATCGCCTCCGTCTCCCGCGCGAAGCGGCCGAGCAGCTCGTCGTCCGCCCGCAGGTCCGCGGAGAGCATCTTGAGGGCGACGACCCGGCTCAGGCTCGTGTCGCGGGCCTTGTGCACGACCCCCATGGCCCCTTCGCCCAGCTTGCCGAGGAGCTCGTAGCGGCCGATGCCGGCCATCGCCCGGGGGGGCCGCGCTACTCCGTGTAGCGCAGCAGGACGACCGTGACGTTGTCCTTTCCGCCGGCCTCGTTGGCGGCGTCGATCAGCCGGGACGCCGCCTCCTCGAGGGAAGAGGCCATCGGGTGCAGGAGCTTCTGGATCTCGCCGTCCCCGACCATGGCGTGCAGACCGTCGGAGCAGATGAGGGCCACGTCTCCCGGCTTGAGCTTCTGCTCGACCACGTCGAGCTCGATCGACTCCTTCGCCCCCACCGCCTTCGTGATCACGTTGCGCAGGGGGTGGCGCTCGATCTCGTCGGAGTTCAGGATGCCCTCGCCGAGGGCGGCGGAGACCCATGAGTCGTCCTTCGTGACCTGCGTGAGCGCGCCGTTGCGCATGAGGTAGCAGCGGCTGTCCCCGGCCGAGCCCACGGTCATCACGTCCCCGGAGACGATCGCGGCCACCACGGTCGTACCCATCCCGGTGTACTCCTCGCGGTTGTCCGCGGCCCGGAAGACCTTCTTGTTGGCGAGCTTGATCGCGGTCTTCACGCGGTTGCCGTCGTAGGAGAGGTTCACGTCCAGCCCGTAGGGCCAGGTGATCTCCTTCTCCTTGTGGCTCCGCTCGATGAAGGAGGCGATCGTCTCGATCGCCATCTGCGAGGCGACCTCGCCCGCGTTGTGCCCGCCCATGCCGTCGCACACGGCGTAGAGGTTCGGCTCGGGGGCGACCAGGAAGTTGTCCTCGTTGAGCTTGCGGCGGCGCCCCACGTCCGACCGACCGAACGCCTCTAGCATATCTGGATCAGCAGAATACGGGCTTTGTTTCCGATGGTCAAACCAGCGCGGTCAGACCGCGGCCCGGCGGCGTATGGCCGCCACCATCTCCTGCACCGCCCGCTCCATGCCCACGAGGGCCGCGCGGGCCACGATGTTGTGGCCGATGTTCAGCTCGGCGATCTCGGGGAGGGCGGCGATCCGCCCCACGTTCGCGTATGTCAATCCGTGCCCGGCGTTGACCCCCAGGCCCAGCTTTCCGCCCAGCCGGGCCGCGTCCGCGACCTTGCGGAGCGCCTCGTCCCGCGTCCGCCCCTCGCGGGCCTCGGCGTAGGCCGCGGTGTTGAGCTCGATCGCGTGGGCGTCTAGCTTGTGCGCCTCCTTGACCTGCTCGAGGTCGGGGTCCACGAAGAGGCTCACCTCGATCTGCCCGTCCTGCAGCATCTTGATCATCGGCTTGAGCTGGACGCTGTTGAGCACGACGTCGAGGCCGCCCTCGGTCGAGATCTCCTCCCGCCGCTCCGGGACGAGAGTCACCTGGTCGGGCTTCACGGTGAGCGCGATCCTCACCATCTCCTGCGTGGCCGCCATCTCCACGTTGAGCCGGGTCTTCACCACCTGGCGGAGGATCTCCACGTCCCGGTCCTGGATGTGACGGCGGTCCCCGCGCAGGTGGACGGTGATCCCGTGGGCTCCTCCCATCTCCGCGAGGACGGCGGCGTGCACGGGATCGGGCTCGGCGGCGCGGCGGGCCTGGCGCAGCGTGGCCACGTG
The DNA here is from genome assembly GCA_046726955.1 of Acidobacteriota bacterium. Taxonomy (GTDB): domain Bacteria; phylum Acidobacteriota; class Vicinamibacteria; order Fen-336; family Fen-336; genus CAVPGH01. The sequence continues at coordinate 1,385 of JBKPBQ010000029.1, read as the reverse complement.
GTCGATGTTCACGCCGAGCCGGGGCACCGGCGGAGTATACTCTGCCCCTCATGCCGCAGGCCTCACTCGGTCCGCTCGAGGCTCGCGTGATGGAGTTCCTCTGGGAGCGGAGCGCGACCTCGAGCGTGCGCGACGTTCGGGACGCGGTCGGTGGTCGTCTCGCCTACACCACGCTCATGACGACGCTCGACCGCCTCCACAAGAAAGGCTTGTTGGACCGCCGGCGGGAGGGACGGGCCTTCGTGTACGCAGCGAGGCTCAGCCGGGCGGAGTTCCACGGAAGCCTGCTGCGGCGCCTTCTCGACGCGATGCTCGGCAGCGGCGAGAGCGTCTCGCCCGTACTCTCCTCGCTCGTGGACACGGTGGACGAGCACGACCCCGCCCTCCTGCACGAGCTCGAGCAGCTGGTCCGGCGCAAGCGCGAGACCGGCCCCCGCGGCAAGGGCACGCCATGAGCCGCCTCGTCCTGCTCGTCTCCCTCAGCCTGGGCGTGCTCGCCGTCGGCCACCTCGCGGGAACCGCGCTCTCCGCCCTCTTCCTGCCCGCGGTGCGGCGCCGCCCGCCGGACGCGCGGGCCCGCCTCGCGCTATGGCTGCGGCTCGGGCCCTTCGCGGGCGCGAGCGTCGTCGCGTTGCTGGCCGCGCTCGCGTTCCTGCGAAACGAGCCCGCGAACACGGGCGAGAGCGCGAGCCCGCTGCTCCTCGCCGCGGGGGCGCTCGGAGCGTGGCTCGTCGCCGCCGGAGCCTGGCGGGCCGTGCGCTCACTCGTCCTCACGCGCCGACTCGTGCGCGAGTGGCTCGCGGCCGCGGAGCCGGTCGCCCTGCCGAGCGCCCCGGCGCCCGCCCGGCGGATCGAAAGCCGCTTCCCAGTCGTGGCGGTGGCGGGCGTCGTCCGTCCCCGCCTCTTCCTCGCCCGCTCCGTCCTGGAGCGGATCTCCGCGGCCGAGCTCGCGGCCGTGCTCGAGCACGAGAAGGCGCACCTCGACCGGCGCGACAACCTGAAGCGGTGGCTCCTCCACTCGTGTCCCGACCTTCCTCTCCTCGGCGGCCCGGGAGCGCAGCTCCGGCGCGAATGGGAGGACGCATCGGAAGTCGCGGCGGACGACGCCGTCGCGCGCGGCGGCCGCCTCGTCGCCCACGCGCTCGCCTCCGCGCTCGTGGAGGTGGCGCGTCTGTCTCCAGCTGGTGCGCAGCTTCCCGAGTCGGCGACCGGGCTCCTGTCGCAAGCGAGCCTTCGCGGCCGCGTCGTTCGGCTCCTCGAGGCACGCGGAGATGCCTCGCGCTCGACGGGACCGCGTCTGCCGCGGTGGGCCATCGCCACCCTAGCGCTCGCGGGGGGAGCGGCGATTCCCCACACGCTCGGCCCCATCCACGCCGTCCTCGAGG
>JBKPBQ010000028.1:0-9032 GCA_046726955.1 Acidobacteriota bacterium | reverse complement strand
GAAGCACCGGGACGAGTGCGCTTTCGATCTCGAGCGTCACGCCGCTCTCCTTCGCCACGTTCAGCGCGTGCCCTACGAGTCCGAAGCCCGTGATGTCGGTGGCGGCGCGCACGCCGTGCCGCCGCGCGACGGTGGCGGGGATGCGATTGAGGGTCGCCATGGACCACGTCGCGGCCTCCACGGCCTCCGCCGGGGCCTTCCCCGCCTTGAGGGCGGTGGCGATGATGCCGGTCCCGAGAGACTTGGTCAGGACCAGCACGTCCCCCGGCTTTCCCTGCGCATTGGTGAGGAGCTCGCCGGGATCCACGATCCCCGTGATCGCGTAGCCGAACTTGATCTCGGGGTCGCGCACGGTGTGGCCCCCGAGCAGGACGCAGCCCGCCTCCTGGAGCTTCAGGGCTCCTCCGCGCACGATCGCGGCCGCCCACTCCGGCGGGAAGTCGTCCTCGGGAAAGGCGGCGATGCTGAGCGCGGTCAGCGGTCGGCCGCCCATCGCGTACACGTCGGAGAGCGCGTTGGCCGCCGCGATCATCCCGAAGGCCTCGGGGTCGTCCACCACGGGCGTGAAGAAGTCGACCGTCTGCACGAGCGCCGTCTTCTCGTCGAGGCGATAGACACCGGCGTCGTCGCCGGTCGTGTAGTCGACGAGCACGTGGGGGTCGCTCGTGGCCGGCAGGGCGCCCAGGACCTGGGCGAGCTCGGAGGGACCGAGCTTGCTCGCTCAACCCGCGCAGCGGACGCGCTCGGTGAGCCGCCGGATGCGTTCTCTCTCGTCGGTCACGGTTCCGCCGGGTGACTATATAAAGAAGTATAGTGACCGGCCGCGGCTCACGAACGGGGTCCGGGGGGCGCGGCGAGGGCGCCCCGGGGCGGCCCTCCCATCTCGCAGTCCCCCTGGAAGAACGCCCCGTCCTCGATCACGAGCTTGGGCGAGATGAGCGTCGCCTGGACCTTGGCCCCGGCCAGGAGCTCGATGCGCTGGCGCCCGTGGACGCGGCCCGACACCGTCCCCCGGATCGAGACGACCCCGCAGTCGATCTCCGCCTCCACCTGTCCGGATTCTCCGATGATGAGGGTGTTGTCGGAGACGATCTTGCCCTTGAGCCGGCCGTCGATGCGCATGGTGTCGCGGAAGCGCAGCTCGCCCAGGAACTCCGTCCCCTGGTCCATGAAACCGTTCAGGTCCTCGCTCGTGGCGAGGCCCTTCAGCTTGATCATCGGCTCTCCGTCGGAAGGGGGACGGCGTGCCTCAGCCGTCCCGGGGGGAACGATAGCACGGGGCCGGAGGATTGAGGCTCCGCGATCGCGGCCGCCTCAGCCGCGGCTGCGTCCGGCGCGGACGAGCGCCTCGTAGAGCCGGTTGAGCTCGGCCTCGCTCGCGAAGGCGATGCGCAGCGTGCCCGCGCGGCCGCGGCGGCTGATCTGCACCCGGGTGCCGAGGGCGGCGCGCAGCCGCTCCTCGGCGGCGCGCGTGTTCGCGTCCTTCTTGCCCGCCGGCCGCGAGGACCGGGGGGCCCGCAGGGCCGCCACCCGCCTCTCCACCTCGCGCACCGACAGCGCCTTGCGCGCGGCCTCCCGCCCGACCGCTATCTGGTCCTCCGTGCGGTCGAGGGCGAGAAGGGCACGGGCGTGGCCCGCATCGAGCCGGCCCGCGGCCACCAGCTCGCGCAGCTCCCGAGGGAGGCGGAGGAGACGGACCGTGTTCGCGACCGTCGAGCGGTCGCGGCCCACGCGCTTGGCGATCTCCTCCTGGGTCAGGCGGAACTCGTCGTGGAGGCGCTGGAAGGCCTGGGCCTCCTCCAGGGGCGTCAGCTCCTCGCGCTGGATGTTCTCGACGAGGGCGAGCTCCAGCAGCCGCTCGTCGGGGACGTCGCGCACGGTGACCGGTACCGTGGCCAGGCCGAGCTGCTGCGCCGCCCGCCAGCGCCGCTCCCCCGCGATGATCTGGTAGCGCTCCCCCCGCCGCCGCACGAGGATCGGCTGCACGATGCCGCTCTCGCGTATGGAGGCGGCGAGCTCCTGGAGCCGCGCGGGCTCGATCGCCGACCGCGGCTGCAGCGGATTCGGCTCGAGCCGGCCGACCTCCACCTCCGCCGCGGACGACTCGGACGAGAGCGGCGTGCCCTCCGGCTCGGGAAGGAGCGCCGACAGTCCCTTCCCGAGAGCCTTGCGCTTTTGCCCGTTCATCGCGCGAAGAGCGCCAGCTGCCCGTGGGACATGATCTCCTGGGCGAGCTCGAGGTAGGCCTCCGCCCCCCGCGAGCGGATGTCGTAAAGAAGGACGGGCTTGCCGAAGCTCGGCGCCTCGGCGAGGCGGACGCTCCGCGGGACCTGCACCTTGAAGACCTGGTCGCGGAAGTGCTTCTTGACCTCGGCCATGACCTGCTGGGTGAGGTTCGTCCGCTCGTCGACCATGGTCAGGAGGACCCCCTCGATCTCGAGCCCCGGGTTGAGCGCGCGCTTCACCCGCTGCAGCGTGGCCACGAGCTCGGAGATCCCCTCGAGCGCGAAGTACTCGCACTGCAAGGGGATGAGGACGCTGTCGGCGGCGGTGAGCGCGTTGACGGTCAGGAGGCCCAGGCTCGGCGGGCAGTCCACGAACACGTAGTCGTAGCGGTCGACGAGGGGGGCGAGCGCCTCCTTCAGCCGGAACTCGCGGGCGAGGAGGGGGACGAGCTCGACCTCCGCTCCCGTCAGGTTCCGGTCGGAAGGGACGAGCATCAGGTGCTCGAGGTCCGTGGGGACGACGAGCTCCTCGAGCGGCCGCTGGTCGATGAGCGCCTCGTAGAGGCTCGGCCTCGACTCGCGGGTCTTGCGGCCGAGCCCGGACGTGAGGTTCCCCTGGGGGTCCGCGTCGACGGCGAGGACCTTCCTCTCGGCCGCGGCCAGGCTCGCCGCGAGGTTGATGGCGGTCGTGGTCTTCCCCACCCCGCCCTTCTGGTTGGCTACGGCGACGACGCGGCCCACTGCCTTGTCCGGTCCTTTCGGCTGGGGCGCCGAGGATAGCACACGCCCATCGTCGGACATCGACTATCGCACGTAGGCCAGCGATCGGAGCCGCTCGCGGAGATCGTCGTCGATCGCGGCCTGGGGGCCCTCGACGGCCTCCGCTTCGACGACGAGCCCCTGCTTCGTCCGGCGCAGCTCGTCGGCCACGGCCGGATGGCGCTCCGCGACGTCCGTGGTCTCGCCAGGGTCGGCGGTGAGGTCGAAGAGCGTCCGCTGGACCCACTTCCACTCCTGGCTGCGCAGGGCAGTGCCCCCGCCGTCGAGCGCCGCCACCGCCGGGGGCGGCGGGGGCGCTTCGCCCGCGACGTAGCGCACGAGGTTCTGTCCCTCGAAGGCGGGCGGCATCGTCTCCACTCCGGCGACACCGAGCACGGTGGGGGCGACGTCGATCCCCCTCACCTGCGCCGTCATCGTCCGACCGGCCTGCCAGGAGCGGGGGAACTTCACGAGGAGGGGGACCCGCAGCAGCTCGTCGTAGAGAGAATGACCGTGCCATCCCATCTTGCCGTGCTCGCCGAACTCCTCCCCGTGGTCCGAGGTGAAGACGACGAGGGCGTCCTCGTAGACTCCGGCCGCCCGCAGCCCCGCCACCAGCCGGCCGAAGGCGTCGTCCATGGAGCGGATCTCCCGGTCGTACGCGTGGACGACGTGGGCCCGGTCGGCCGCGGTCAGGACGCGGCGGCCCGAGTTCACCGCGGCCAGGAGCTCGATCGACACGTCGGGGGGAAGCGGTCCGTCGTAGCGCTCGGGCAGACGGGCCACGGCTTCCGGCGTCGGGGTGTAGGGATGGTGGACCTCGTAGCTGTGGAGGAAGAGGAAGAAGCGGGGCTGCCGCCGGCGGCCGATCCAGGAGAGGCCCGCCTCCACCTCGCGCGCGAAGCGGACGTCGGCCAGGGTGGGATCGCCCTGCTCCGGCGTCTCGTAGACGTCGAACCCCTGGCCGAGCCCGAACGCGATGTCCAGCTGGCCGCCGCCGTTGAAGGAAGCGGTGGAGAGGCCCGCGTCCCGGAGCGCCTCGGCGAGCGTGACGTGCTCGGGGGCGAGAGCCTTGGCACGGGCGATGGAGGCGCCGTGATGGTGCGGGATGAGCGAGGTGAGGATCGACGCGTGGGACGGCAGCGTGGAGGGAGCGTGGGCGATCGCCTGCCGGAAGAGCACCGCCTCCTTCCGGAACGCGTCGATGTTGGGGCTCGTCGCCTTCTCGTAGCCGTAGCAGCCCAGGTGGTCCGGGCGCAGGGTGTCGATGGACACGAGCACCACCGCCTGCGCGCGCTGGGGATGCTTCCGGTCCGCGAGGCAGCCCTCCGGGAGTCCCGCGGCAAGTCCGAGGGCCGCGAGGGCAAGGCCGATCTGGAGGCTCCGAGTCGTGGTCTTCATTCCCCTGGGCGAGGCGCGCGCGGCACGGGGTCGCGCCGGGCGTCGGGAAATCCTAGCCCAGGACCTCCCCTCCGTTTCACGAGAAACCGTTCCACGTGGAACATCGCTCAGGGCTCGGCCCGGAAGACGGCGGCGGCGAGACCGGGGGGAGGCTCCTCGGGCCGGAAGCCGGCCTCCCCGGGCGGGGTCTCGCCGAAGACGACCACCCGTCCCCCCGGCGCGACGAGCGGCCGGAGCACGGCCAGGGGGAGCCGGAGCGCGCGGACCGTGACCGTCTCCGCAGGGGGACCCGGGTAGGCGTCGTGGCGCGCGCGGACGACCTCGACGGCGCGGCCCGCGCGACGGGCGGCCTCCCGGAGGAACGCCCACCGCTTCTGGCGCGGCTCGAGGAGCGTCACCTCGAGGTCGTCGCGCAGGAGCGCGAGCACGAGACCGGGGGAGCCGTTGCCGGAGCCCACGTCGAGGAGCCGTCCCGGTGCCGGCAGCGACCGCGCCGGGAGAACGGGCGCGACCAGGACCCTGACCCGCTCCTCGGGAGTGCGCGCCCCCGTGAGGTTCACGCGCGGGCTCCAGAGAGCGACCGTGCCGAGGTAGGCCTCGAGGCGCGCCGCGTCCTGGCCCTCCAGTCCGAGGCGAGCCAGGAAAGGAGAGTGGGGGCTCTTCTCACTCGCCGTCGGGACCCTGCTCCCTGGGCGCGGGGGCCACCGTAACCCGGCGGCCGGCCCCCTCCCCCACGCTGTAGGTCACGATGCCCGCCGCCCCGCTGAGGGCGACGTGCACGAGCCGCCGCTCGTACGCGTTCAAGGGCGCCGTGGTGCGCGCCACCCCGTCCTCGCGCACGGCGGCGGCCAGGGCGAGGGCCGTTTCGGTGAGCCGCTTCTCCCGCTCCTCCCGGAACCCCTCGCACTCGACGCGCAGCGGCTCCTCGCCCCCGGCCGTGGAGTAGACGCGCTGCAGCAGGTGCTCGACGGCTCGGAGCACCGCTCCCTCTCCGTCGGCGCCCAGGAAGAAGACCGCGTCCTTTCCCGCGAGCCGCACCTCCAGGGTCCCCTCGTGCTCGTCGATCTCGACGCCGACGTCGAGCGCGGCCGCGTCGGAGACGGCGCGCAGCACGCTCCGGACCTGCGACCGGGGATCGCCGGCGGGCGACGGCTCGGCCGGGGCGGCTTCGGTGCGGGGGGCAGGGGACGAGGCGTCGAGGAGGACGGCGATCCGGGCCGGGCTCGGCTTCACCCCGAGCCCGCCCGCCGAGCCCTTGTCGAGGACGACGTAGCGGAGCGACGCGGCGGGCAGCCCGAGGTCCTGGGCGGCGGCGGCCACGGCTTCCTGGACGTCGCGGCCGATGAAGGCACGGTCCTTCACTTGGCCCGTCCCTTCGCGTCTACGGGGCCGAGTATCTGCAGCGTCAGCCCCTGCTGGAGGATCGAGAACAGGTTGCTGGCCAGCCAGTAGAGGTTGAGCCCGGCGGGCGCCCACAGGAACATCCCCGAGAGCATGAGCGGCATGATCATCATCACGCGCTGCTGGGCGGGGTCGAGCGTGCTCGGGAGCATCCGCTGCATGAGGTACATGGACGCCCCCATGAGCACGGGCGTGAGGAAGAGCGGGTCCTTCTGCGAGAGATCCGGAATCCACAGGAAGGGCGCGCCCCGAAGCGCAATCGAGACCGTGAGCACGCGGTAGAAGGCGATCAGGAAGGGCATGGTGAGCAGGATGGGCAGGCAGCCCACGATCATCTGCGTGCCCATGTTCATGTCGTGCTTGGCGTAGAGCTTCGCCATCTCCTCCTGCATCTGCTGGCGGCGCGGGTCCATCATCGGCACCTTGCGGTACCGCTCCTGGATGACCTTCATCTCCGGGCTCATCTTCGCCATCTTGCGCTGGTTCACGAAGCCGAAGTGGCGCAGGGGCGCCATCACGAGGTTGATGAGGAGCGTGACCGCGATGATCGACCAGCCGTAGTTCCCCACGTGGCTGTGCACCCAGCGGAGGAGCGAGATGAGGGCCACGACGATGGGGCCGATCCAATCCCCGACGGGCACGGCGGCGGTCAGTCCGTGGCCGGCCCGGGCGAGCTCGTCGTAGTCTTTGGGTCCCGCATAGAAGACGACGGGCTGCGGGCCGACGCCGGCGTCGACGGCGAGCACGGGGGCCACGTCCGGCTTGCCGTCCTCGTGGGCGGGCATGGTGAAGGGACGAAGCTCGGCCCGGCCCAACCCCCCGGGGGGGAGGAAGAGCGCCGTAAAGAACTGGGTCTCGACCCCCGCCCACTGCACGCCCTCCACGACGCGGGGGGCGGTCAGGCTCGAGGTCTTGATGTGCTCCACCTTCTCTGTGCGGACGATGCCCTGCGCGGGCACGAACCCCTGGACCTCCCGCTCCTCCGGGGTGGGGTTCCCGATGCCGGGCCCCCACAGGATCTTCGTCTTGAGCTCCTGACCTCCGCGGCGCACGGAGACCCGGACGGTGGAGAGATACCCCTTCGGGGGGAAAGTGAACTCCTTCTCCGCGCTGATCTCCCCGTCGGACCAGGAGAACTTGAGCGTTCCCCCCTGGGTGCCCACGACGAGCGCGTCCGTCGTGGGCTCGAAGAGCGCCTCCTTGAGCTTCGCGTCCACCGCGGGATCCTCGGTCTCGACGTCGAGCGGGCGGGGGCCACCGGGGGCGGCGCGCACGAGGTCCTCGGCGCGGCCCCGCTTGTCCGGGAATCGCGGCAGCCCCCACGAGAGGAGGCGCGCTCCGCGGTTCGTGAAGGCGATGGCGAGGTCTGCCGCCGTGACCTCAACGCGCCGCTCTGCGCTGTCCGCGACCTGGGGTGTCGAGGGCGCGGGGGTCGCCGACGCGCGAATGGGCTCGGGAAGCGGCGCGGTGGAGGCCGCGGGGCTCGGAGAGGTGGCGACGGCACCGGGTGTCGGCTTCCCCGCCTCCCTAGGCCGAGGGGTCGGGGGAAAGAGCATGCTGTAGGCGACCATCACGAGCGCCGAGAGGGCGAGGGCCAGGAGCAGCCGGCGTTCTTCCATGGGTGTTTCCTAGGGGACGGGGTCGGGGCCTCCGGCGTGGAACGGGTGGCAACGCAGGAGGCGGAGGAGGGAGAGCCTTGCGCCGCGGACGGCTCCGTGCCGCCGCAGCGCCTCCTGGGCGTAGACGCTGCAGCTCGGAGTGAAGCGGCAGAACCCGCCGAGAAGGGGAGACAGGATCAAGCGGTAGGCCTCAACGAGGAGGATGAGCGCGTGCGCGGCCGGACCCGGCAGCGGCGCGGGCGAGGAGCTTTCGGACGCGCTCTCGGTACTCACGATCGATCTCGGTCTGCGATCTTCCCACGATCTCGGGCTTGGGGATGAGGACGAGGTCGAAGCCGGGCTCGGCGTCCACCGGGATCCGCCGGAAGCTCTCGCGCAGCAGCCGTCGCACGCGGTTGCGGACCGTGGCCTTTCCGACCCGCCGGCTGACGGTGAGCCCCAGCCGGGACGAGCCTTTCTCTCCGGGCGCCGCCACCATCACGAACAGGGCGCCGGAGAGCCGCCAGCCCGACCGCAGCACGCGCCGGAAGTCCGATCCCCGGCGGAGCCGCTGGCGCGGGCGGAAGCGCGCTCCCGGCGTCATGGACGCGCGCTCTCAGACCGAGAGCCGCTTGCGTCCCTTCTGTCGGCGCCTCTTGAGCACGAGCCGGCCGCCCTTGCTGCGCATCCGGACGAGGAAGCCATGCGTGCGCTTGTGCTTCCGCTTGTTGGGCTGATACGTCCTCTTCATGTCGACCCCTCATTCGGCGCTGCTCGCTTCGGGCCTCTCGCCCTCTCGGTGCGCCGCTTTCCGCGGGCAAATCCCAAACTCTAGGCGGCCGCGACGACTCCTGTCAACTCGGCTCTTCGCCGACGCCCGCCTCATCCTTGTCTCGCCCGCGAAAGCTGTGATAGCCTCTGGCCCTCCAGGGCAGCGATCGCGTCCAGCCTTCCGTGGTCCCTGGGAGCAGCTTTTCCACAAGTGTTGAAATCTCTGTGTAAAAGGCAAGGCGGGCGCGAGCCGTCGGTCTCGACCTCCTTGCGCTCCTCTCATAAAAGCATTATAATCAGTTGTTTGAGTGGTAATTTGACAGTTCAGTCCAAGAGCCGCTCGCGCCCCGGATCCCCCCCGGGAGCGCGCTCGTGAACCTCTGGGACGAGGTGCTCGCCAAGGTCGAGTCGAAGGTCAACCGGCACAGCTTCGCCACCTGGTTCCGGCCCACCGCGTTCCTCTCCCTGCAGGATGGCAGGCTGCGCGTGGGTGTGCCTAACGCACAGTTCAAGGACTGGCTGACCAAGAACTACCAGGGCGTCCTTTCGGAGGCCCTCGCCGAGCTCGGCCGCGCCGCGGTCGAGGTCGTCTTCGAGGACGGGCCGGAGCCGAGCGCCCTGCCCGAGACCTCGGCCTCTCCGGAGCGCGAGTCCCCGTCCCTCAATCCCAAGTACACGTTCGAGAGCTTCGTGGTCGGCTCCTCGAACCAGTTCGCGCACGCGGCGGCGCGGGCGGTGGCGGAGATCCCGAGCAAGACCCACAACCCGCTCTACAACCACGGCGGCGTGGGTCTGGGCAAGACCCACCTCATGCACGCGATCGGCCACTACATCCAGGCCCGGCAGCGGCGGCTCAACCTGCTCTACATCTCCGCGG
>JBKPBQ010000027.1:0-13781 GCA_046726955.1 Acidobacteriota bacterium | reverse complement strand
CGGCTACTCCTCGTTCGTGGACGGGCTCACGAGCGCGAAGCCGGGCTTCATCGTCCTGCCCCTGGTCTCCGGGGAGCTGCGCGGCGCGTTGCTGCTCGCCGGCCGCGACGGCGGCTTCGGCCAGGCCGAGGAAGAGGACCTCACGCGCCTGGCGCGAGGGGCGGCCGTGGGGCTCGTGGCCGCTCTCGGCCGCGCCCGCTGGGTCGACACGTTCACCACCACCGCCGAGCTGCTCGTGTCGTTCCTCGAGAAGACGGACACCCGCTACCCGATGCACTCGCGCTCCGTCGCCGCCTTCGCCGACATGATCGTGGCCGCCCTGGACCGCAGCGAGGAGGAGCAGCGGCAAGTGCACTTCGGAGCCCTCCTCCACGACATCGGCAAGCTCGGGCTCGACCCCGAGCTGCTCCGCACCGAGGGCGGGCTGACGGAGGCGCAGCGGCAGACGCTCCAGCAGCACGTCGCGATCGGCGTGCAGCTCGTCTCCCCGATCAGCCCCTGGAACGAGGTGCCGCGCATCATCGAGGCCCACCACGAGCGCTGGGACGGCAAGGGCTATCCCCACGGCCTGAGCCGGGAGGAGATCCCCTTCGGGGCGCGCGTGGTGGCCGTGGCCGACGCGCTCGACGCCATGACCTCCAACAACCCCATGCGGCCGCCGGCGGACATCCTCGCCGAGCTGGAGCGGGTCGCGGGCAAGCAGTTCGACCCGGCGATCGTCCGGGCTCTCGTCGCGGAGCACCGCCGTCGTGCGGGCCTTCTCGCGGGCTGACGGGCTCACCGGGAATAGTCGGGCAGCCGGGAGCGTTGTCCAGAGAGTGAGAACCCGTCTGGCCGGGCTGCTCTCCTGCCTCGCCGTCGTGCTCGCGATCGCGAGTCACCAGGTTCGCGGAGAGTCGGCGCCGATCGCCCCGCCCTTTCCCACGGCCGATCCGGCGCGCTGGATCGGCACGCCCCAGACGTGGGAGTCGCTGCGTGGCCACGTCGTCCTCCTGGACGTCTGGACGTTCGGCTGAATCAACTGCGTCCGCACGATCCCCTGGGTCAGGGAGATCAAGCAGCGTTACGCGGAGAGGGGCCTGCGCGTGGTGGGCATCCACACGCCCGAGCTCTCCTTCGAGCGTCCGCGGGCCTCGGTCGAGGACGCCGTGCGCGCGCGGGGCCTCGACTTTCCCCAGCTCCTCGACAACGACTCCGCGTACTGGAACGCCCTCGGGAACCAGTACTGGCCTTCGCTCTACGTCGTCGACCGGTGCGGCCGGATACGGGCGCACACGATCGGCGAGGTTCACTCCGGAGAGCGGAGCGGGACCGAGCTCGAAGCGCGGATCGGGGCGCTCCTCGACGAGGCGCCCGGAGACTGTAGCGACGGGAAGACGGCTCGCTGAGTCGTCCCGGCGGCCTGATCAGGCGCCCGGGCGGGGATGGCTCGTCAGCCACGCGATCACCTCGGCCGCGTGGCTGTCCGGCGGGAAGACGGGGTAGAAGACCTTCTCGATCCGACCCTTCGACACGACGAGGGTCAGGCGCTTGACCAGCGTCATCCCGTCGTACTCGAAGGTGGGCAGGCGCAGGGCGTGCACGAAGGCGAGGTCGGCGTCGCTCAGGACCTCGAACGGCACGTGCAGCCGCTCCACCATCTCCTTCTGGTAGTCGCTCGTCTGCGTGCTGAAGCCGTAGACCTCGGCCCCGAGCTTCTGCAGGTCTCGGTGGTGGTCGCGGAAAGCGCACGTCTCGGGCGTGCAGCCGCGGGCGCCGGGAATCGCGTCCCATTCCGGGCGGATCGGCTGACCGGGCTGGCCCGTGCGCGGATAGCAGTAGACGACGACTCGAGGGGTCGTCTCGGCCGAGAGATCGACGAGGCGGTCCTTCGTGGAGCGCAGCTTGATCGCGGGCACCGCCATCCCGGGCAAGTGCTTGCAGGCGCCGTCGTCCACGGGGACCGGCAAGTCCTTGGGCAGGGTCATGAGGTCCGATCGCGGTGGGTCCTGCGCCTGCGCCTGCGCTGCCCGGCCCAGGGCTATCAAGCCCGCTGCTCCTGCGAGAAACGACCGCCGCGATCGCTCCATTCGAAATCGACCTCCCTCAGCTCAGCGCGTTCAGCAGCCGGTCCACGTCGTCCTGGTCGTTGTAGACGGACGGCGAGACGCGCATGTAGTGCTGCTCGAGCTTGACCTCCACCCCGGCCCGGGCGAGCTTGGCCGCCACCCCCTCGGGGTCCTTGACGACGAACGTCACGATCGGCGTGCGGCTCCCCGCCGGAGTGAGGGGCTCGAAGCCGAGCGCCGGAAGCTCCTTCTGCAGCCGCGCCGTGAGCGACTGCGCGTGGGCCTGGATCTGCTCGACGCCGACCTCGCGGATGAGCCGGAGCGAGTGGGCCAGGCAGGCCTCGGCGGTGCGCGAGAACGTGCCCATCTCGAAGTGCCCGGGCGCGCCGCCGAGCGTGCGCCAGGTGGCAGGGAAGTCGCCGGGCGAATCGCCGGGCAGCATGTGGTACTCGAACTTCTCGAACTGCCGCCAGCCGTACTGGACGCGGGGGAGCACGCGGTCCAGCAGGTCCTCGCGCACGTAGAAGAACCCGAGGCCGAAGTCGCCCATGAGCCACTTGTAGGTGGCGCAGGCGCAGAAGTCGACACCCGCGGCCGTGACGTCCACCGGCACCGCGCCCGCGGCCTGGATGATGTCGGCGTACACATAGGCCCCGTGCGCGTGCGCGAGGTCCGCGACCGCCTTCAGGTCGTGCTGGAAGCCGTTGAGGTACGAGACGAGTGAGACGGCGACGAGCTTCGTGTTCCGGTCTACGGCTTTCTCGAGGTCGCGAGGGTCGATCCGCCAGTCGCGGGGGCGGACGACGCGCACGTCGACACCGCGCTCGCGCAGCGATCCGTAGAGGTAGAGCGAGCCCTCGAAGTGGAGGGCGTCGGTGACGACGTTGCCTCCGCCCTTGGCTATCCCCAGCCCTGCGACCACGAGGTTCTCGCCCACCATCGTGCTCGTCACGTAGCTGACCGTCGCCGGTCGCGCGTTGACGAGCGCGGCAAACTCCCGCTTCACGGCCGTGGACACGTCCCAGTCCGGCTCCCTCGTCCCCTCGGTCCGCCGCTCCAGGTAGTCCGCGACGGCCCGCGAGGCCTGGACGCTCATCGGGTGGTAGCCGGCGTTGTTGAAGTAGGTCCGTCTCGCCGCGAGGGGGAAGTCGGCCTTGCCGGGCAGGCGAGAGGTCTCCGCGGCCACGGAAGGTGCGACCGAGCCCTTCGCCGTCGCGAGCAGCGCTCCGGCTCCCGCGACGAGCCATTCCCGCCGGCGCATCCGCGTGAGGCGGCGATAGTGAGAGCTCATGACCTCGCCCGCTTCCCGAGTAGCCCCGAAGGCTACGCCGCGGCGTCGTGGAGGGTCAAGCTTTCTCTTGGTCGTCCGCGCTCGCGGCCGCGTTTGCGCGCAGCGACCGTAGCAGGACGCCGAAGACGAGCCAGAAGAGTCCCGCGAGGGCGACCACTGCGATGAGCCAGAGCGTGGCGCTTGCGAGAAAGGCCGCGTTGACCGTGGGCCACTCCCAGGGGAACTGCCGCAGGCGGGCCCAGCGCTCCGTCATCCAGTGCCAGCCCGTGTGCGCCACCAGCGCGGAGAGGATGATCGTGCCCACGCGCTCCGGGACGGCCTTGCGGAAGAGGAGCTCCAGCGCGGGGACCAGGACGACGAGCACGGCGAGCTGACCGAGCTCGACACCGACGTTGAAGGACAGCAGGGACGTCAGCAGGTGGGATCCCGCGAACTGCAGCGTGTCGCGGAGAGCGAACGAGAAGCCGAAGCCGTGGACGAGGCCGAAGAGGAACGTGATCGTCCAGCGCCGGCGCAGGCGGGGCCCCACGATGTTCTCGAGCGCCATGTAGACGATGGAGGCGGCGATGAGCGTTTCGACGAGCGGGGGAAACCATTGGGCCTCCGGGGCGAAGCCCAGCGCCGAGGCGATGAGCGTGACCGAGTGGGCCACCGTGAACGAAGTGACGATGAGGACGAGCGCGCGCCAGCGGCGGAACGGGATCACCAGGCAGAACAGGAAGAGCAGGTGATCCGTACCCTCGAGGATGTGCGAGAAGCCGAGAGCGACGAACCGCAGCGCGGCCTGGTGCCAGCGGGGGTCGAGCCGGACGAGGCCCGGATCGCCCGAGAGCTCGAAGGCACGGACGGCGCCTCCTGGAGGCAGGAAGCGGAGGACTGTGAGGACGCGGAGACCCAGCCGGTCGAATGCGGGGCGTATCGAGAATCGCGAGGCGGGGGACCGGATGGTGTACTCGAGCCGGAGGTCGAGCATGGCCTGCCGCCAGGGGAGCTCCTCGGAATCGTCGGGCGTCTGGGCCAGGTGTACCGCCGCGTCCTCGTAGCTGCCGAAGCTCCGGTCCGACGGCAGCGACAGGCGGAGGGCGGTGATCGCCGGGGCGGCGAGCCGGGTGTCGTCCTCGAATAGCTCGAGAGGCTCGACGATCCACCGCTCGGCCGCGTCCACGAGCAGGGGCCGGGCGCGCGCGACGTCCAGCGATTGGCTGATCCCCAGCGGATAGTCCACGTCGCGCAGGGCGGCGAGCGGGACACGCAGCAAAACCGCGAGCCGCTGGCCTTCGGGCTTGAGAAAGACCTGCACCTTCACGTCCGCCGCGATCTCGTGCGCCCCGGCCGTCGCCGCGAGGGCGACCAGTGCCGCGGCGCGGCCTCCCCAGGCGACGAGCCTCAGGAAGCGCCTCGCGGGGGACGTTTGCAGACGGCGGGTGACGCGCATGCCCCAGGATTCCGCGCCAATGTATACTGCCGCTCGCTCGAAGACCGGTAACGCAGCTTTCCCGTCGAGGCAAGGAGGCGAAGGGCATGACGCGTCCCCAGCCGAAGATCCACGCCGGAGTCGCCTTCGTCACCGCGCTCGCCGTCCTCGGCGCCGCGTACGCGTTCCTGCAGAGAGCGGCGCGCGCGGAAGCGGCCACCGCGGCCTCGGCGCCGAGCTTCGAGGTCGACCCGTTCTGGCCGAAGCCGCTGCCGAACCACTGGATCCTCGGCTCGACGATCGGCGTGGCCGTGGACGGACAGGACCACGTCTGGATCGTCCACCGCGGCGGGAGCACGCTCAACGCGCGGACGGAGATGGGGCTCGGGACGACTCCGCCCAGCGCCGAGGAGTGCTGCCTGGCCGCCCCTCCCGTCCTCGAGTTCGATCCCGCTGGCAACCTCGTCGGCCACTGGGGCGGGCCCGGCGAGGGCTACGAGTGGCCCGCGTCGAACCACGGGATCGCCGTCGACCACAAGGACAACGTCTGGATCGGCGGCAACGACAAGAAGGACGCCCACGTCGTGAAGTTCACGAAGGCGGGAAAGTTCCTGATCCAGTTCGGCCACCAGGGCAAGAGCGGGGGCAGCAACGACACCGAGAACTTCGGTCAGGTGGCCAAGATCTTCGTGGACCCCAAGGCCAACGAGGCCTACATCGCCGACGGCTACGGCAACCGGCGAGTGGCGGTCATCGACGCCGACACCGGCAAGTTCAAGCGGTACTGGGGCGCCTACGGCAACAAGCCGGACGACGCCGATCTCGGCAACTACGACCCCGAGGCCCCGCCCGCCAAGCAGTTCCGCACGCCCGTGCACTGCGCCGAGCTCTCGAACGACGGCCTCGTGTACGTGTGCGACCGCGCGAACGACCGCATCCAGGTGTTCCAGAAGGACGGGAAGTTCGTGAAGGAGACATTCATCGCCAAGAAGACGCTGGGCGACGGGTCGGTCTGGGACATCGCGTTCTCGCGCGACCCCCAGCAGAAGTACCTGTACCTGGCCGACGGCAAGAACGAGCGGGTCTACATCCTCGACCGCGACACGCTCCAGATCCTGACCGCCTTCGGCGACGGGGGGCGGCAGCCCGGGCAGTTCTTCGGCGTGCACAGCATCGCCACGGACTCGAAGGGCAACATCTACACGACGGAGACGTACGAGGGGAAGCGCCTCCAGAAGTTCGTCTACAAGGGCGTCCGCCCCGTCACGAAGCCGAGCCAGGGCACGCCCTGGCCGGGAACGTCCGACTGATCCGTCGGCGGGCTACTTCTTGACGTACCGCTTGAGCGCCTTCGGTCCGACCTCGGCTCCATAGATGTTGCCGGCGGCGTCCGCGGCGACACCTTCCGCGTTGCTCGTCACCACCTTCTCGGGATCGGGCTCGGTGTCGGGAATGAAAGCCGTGACCTTGCCGTCCTTGGCGCTGCCCACGCGAATGCCGCGCTTCCAGCCCGGGTTGACCTTGCCGTTCGACTCCGAATCGGCCACGTAGATCACGTCGTTCTTGTCGATGTAGATCCCGCTCGGCCGGCTGAACTGCTTCCACTCGGCGAGGAACTTCCCGTCCTGGTCGAAGATCTGGATCCGGTTGTTGCCGCGATCGGCCACGAACAGCCGCCCCTGCGAGTCGAAGGCGAGGCTGTGCGGTGTGGCGAACTCGCCGGGGGCCGATCCCTCCTTGCCCCAGGCCTTGATGAACTTCCCGTCGTTCGAGAACTTCACGATCCGCATGTTCGACTTCTCGTCGTGGCCGTCGCCCACGAAGATGTCGCCGTTCGGGGCGACCGCGACGTCGGACGGCTGGTTGAAGGCGTCCGGCCCGTCGCCGGCGACTCCCGCCTTGCCGAGGGTCATCAAGACCTTTCCGTCCGGGCTGAACTTGATCACCTGGTGGCCCTTCCCGTCCTTGCCGCGAGCATCGGTCACCCACACGTTGCCCTCGCGGTCGACGTGGATGCCGTGGGGGAAGATGAACGTGCCGGCGGCGAAGCTCGTGACCAGCTTGCCTTCGGAGTCGAACTCGAGGACGGCGGGCAGGTCGGAGCCGGCGCAGGTGTTGGCGCCGCAGCGCTCGGCCACCCAGATCGACTTTCCGTCGGGAGCGATCTCGACGGCGCTCGTGGAGCCCCAGGTGCGGCCGTCAGGCATCTTCGCCCAGCCCTCGACGGTGCGGTAGGGGTTGGGTTGGGAGTTCGGCGCCTGCGCCGCCGCGCGTCCGGCCGTTCCCGCGACCAGAACGAAGACAGCCGCGATGAGTCCTCGAGCCTGCAGTCCCTGCCGCATCGTGTCGCCTCCCGAGAGTGAGTGCGCGGCGTATTCTGTGCCGGCTTGCCGTCCGTTTGGAAGTCCCGCGCGGGCGACGAGCGCCGGCGCGATCTACCGGATCCGCAGCGCGGGGTCGCCGAACAGGTGGTAGACCTGCAGGAGCTCGGGGAAGGCGCCGGAGTCCGCGTAGGCCTCCTGCGCGGCGAGGACGGCGTCTCCCAGCCGGTCGTGACGGCCGCTCTCGATCTCCGTGAGCAGCGCCTTCTGGTAGAGGTGCGCGGCCTCCTCCACGCTGAGGCCGCTGGGCGCGATCGCGGCCACCGCCCCCTTCCCGTCCGCCTTGACGAACGCCTCCGCGAGCGAGTCGAGAGGGGGGAAGTGGAAAAAGCCGTTGAGGCAGTTCATCGTCATCAGGAGCGGCTGCGCGGCCTGCGGCTGGAGGCGGGCGACGTCCGTGTCGTTGAAGATGTTCTCCGAGGCCCACACCGCCGTCGCCCCGTGGCCGACGTAGCTGACGAGGCCGGCCCCGGCGTCGAACGCGGCAGCGATCGTGGGCCGCGTGCCGGGGCCGAGCTCGCTCAGGTAGACCCTCTGGATCTCGCGCTGGCGCAGGACGGTGGCGGCGAGGTCGTCCGAGTCCGCCTCGAAGGAGCCGGCGTGGTCGGCGTTGTCGGCGACGAGCACGGCCCGCCCCTCGAGCGTCCTCCCCGCGGTTTCGAAGGAAACGACCTTGTCGACGAGAGCGCGGGCCTCGTCCGCGGTCGCCGCGGGCAGCCGGCCGATCGCCACGTCCGGCAGCAGGTCCTCGCCGTTCACGGACGCGTAGCCGGGGTCGGAGGCGGTCCAGAGGTAGCTCGTCTCGACGATGTTCGGCGGTATCCGGTCCTTCACGCCCGTGCCCAGGTAGTCCTTGGGATCGTACGTGCCGTCGCCCAGCAGCAGCGCGTATCGGAACGACGGGCGTCGCCAGCGCTGGTACGCGTACTCGAGGAAGTCCTTCAGGGCCTGCGGCCCCTCTTCGCCGAACCCGAACTCCTCGTACACCTCCTCGACGGAGGCCGTCACGACCTCGAGGCCCTGGCTCCTCCGAAGCGCTACGAGGGGCTCGGCAGCAGCGAGGAACTCAGCGGGTGCGATGAGGAGCCAGTCCGCCCGGTTCTCCGTGTTCCGGAGACGTCGCGGCAGGGGCGCCCGGATGGTGGGCGTCATCACGGCCTCCGGTGCCACCACGAGGTAGCGGTCTCGCGTCTCCGCGCGGAAGCGCGACGCGCTGCTCGTGGACTCCACGTCCTTGAGCCAGGACACGCGACGTCGACTCGCCCTTTCGTCTTCGGACGGCATCACGACCACGAAGGCGCCGCCGATATCCGCCACCTCGGCCGACCCCGAGACGGCGAAGGTGCCCGAGAGGCGGCCGTCTTCGCCCCGAAGGAGCCGGGGGTAGGAGAGCGAGAACTTGTCCAGGAAGACCATGGAGTACGTCGCCGCGGTGTCGCCAACGTTCTCCAGCGACAGCGAGTTCGTGCCCTCCACGAGGATTCCGCGGGGCACCTCCGCCTCGACGAGCTGCGGGGTCTGCCCATCCCAGCTCGCTTCTCCGACCACCTGGCCGTTCACCGCCACCCTCACGTGGTGGTCGGGGTTCGCCGCGAAGTCGCTGGCCCCCTGGAGCCGGACCTCGAGACGAGCGGGACTCGAGCCCGGCGAGAGCTGGCTCAGCGTGAAGGGATAGCTCCGCGTCGAAGGAGAGACGAGCACGTCCCAGAGCCAGGGATCCGGGGCCTCGAGCAATCCCGGCTGGTAGTAGAGGTTCTCTTCCCACTCCTTCGAGTCCACGTACTCCGCGACCGCCGGTCCGCTCGGACTGCCCGCGCGCGTCCCCATCACGAGACCCGGCGCGCCCGTCTCCAGCTGGTAGACCGCGTCCCCCCAGGAGTTGCTCGCCGAGCCCTCGCTGACGAAGTACAAGATCGACCCCGGGCGGAAGAAGCCGTCGTCGGGCTCGAGGTGGTAGGGGACGCTCTCGTTCCGGTGGCGGAGACGAAGGCTCGAGGTCGGAACGCCTCTCGTTCTCCCCCGCACGTCCTCGTAGCGGACTGCATAGAGCCCGGCGTTCCGCGTCACGAGGTCCGCGAGGGGTAGCCCGCCGTCGTCACCGAGCGGCCGCACCCTCCGGCCTCCACCGCCCGCGCCCACGGTCTCCGCGGCCTCGCGACCCTCGAACTCGAGCCGGACCCTCAGCACGCGGGCCAGGAAGACGGTCCCCGCCGTCGCGTCGTAGCGCAGCGGCGCCAGCTCGAGGCGCGCCTTCTTCCTCTCGCCCTGGAAGCTCGTCTCCAGCAGGCGAGCGAGGCGGGCGGGGAACAGTTCCTGGAACTCTCGTCCCGGCCGTCGACGCGCGAGGCCCGGCATCACCACGCCCTCGTCCGTGACCTCGAGGCGCTTTGCCTCGGCGGCTGACAGCCGCAAGCCGTCGAAGCGGACCTCGTCCTCGGGGACGATCTCGGCGACGCGCACGCCTCGTCCGGCGACCGCGTCCACATAGGCCCGCTTCACGGGGACCGCCGGTGCGCCCGCGGTCGGCCGATCCTCGAAGCCCGGAACGCGCAGCTCCACCGTCCCGTCCGCGCTGGCCACGGCGAAGAAGCCCGGCGTGCGCAGCTCCAGGACGACGGAGAGCGGCGCCCGCTCCACGATCCGCAGGGACGCGCCTTCCGGGTTCCCGTAGCGCGTCGGCGGCGGAGCACTGGAAGCCCCCGGCTGGGAGCCCCCGGGATCGCCCGCTCCGGCATCCGCCGTCGGCGTCGCGGACACCGGTCCGTGCCGCTTCGTGGCGCCCGACGTGTCGACGTCCTCGAGCTCGTAGTAGTACGTGACGCCGTTCACGAGCCCCGAGTCCCGGTAGCTGTAGCTCGCTCCCGTGGGGGAAGCGCCCAGGCCGGGGATGAGCGTGGCCGTCAGCTTCGTGCGCGGGCCGAGAGGCGACGTCGCCCGATAGACGTTGAAGCCGAGGTTGTGGAGCTCTGAGGCCGTCGTCCAGGCGAGGTCCACCGCGGAGTCTCGCGCGGAGGCGGTGAAGTCCTGGAGCTCGACCGCGGTCGGCGCTGCACAGGACTGCAGGCCGATGGCGGTGATCCCCAGGTCGTCGCCGCCGACGTCGTCGGCCGCGTCCCAGATGGAGAGGACGGCGGAGGTCTGGCCCGCGCCCGTCGTGAACGTCGTCTGGAAACGCGTCCAGACGTCCGTCCCCGTCTCGTACGGAACGGGGTTCGTCGAGCCCACCTGGACGCCGTCCTTGAAGAACTGGACCTGCGGAACGACGGTTAAGGACCAGCCCGGACCGAACGCGTTGCTGGCGTAGACGTAGAAGACGTAGCTCGTGCTCCCCGTCAGTCCGCTGACCGTCTGCTGCCAGATCTTGAACGGCGGATGCGGATAGCCGGAGCCGGTGCTGTTGCCGTTCGTGTAGACCCAGTTGTTGGCCGCGGGCACCGCGTTCGCGGGGTCTCCGGGGAAGGGACCCTGCTCGATGAGGTTGCCCTGGTAGTTCGCGGTCCCGGTCTGGATCGCGAACGAGGTGTCGTAGGGCCGCATGCCGTCTCCGGCGTTCGCGACGCCGCTCGTGAAGCCGGCCGCGGGAAGCACACCCGGTCCCGGCCCCGCGAGCACCGAGAAGTCGCCGTTCGTCACGAAGTTCGAGCCCGTCGGTGCGAGGCCCGCCGGACACCCGACGTTTCCCGACGTGATCTCGTCGGCCCCGATGTCCCACGTCCCGCCGCGCTTGTCGTTGTCGATGTCCGTGACGAACGAGCAACTCAGGTTCACCGCGGCGTTCTGGGCAGTGCTGCCGGCCTGGATGTGGAGGTTCTCGGAGCCGGCGGTCGTGGAGACGAACTTCACGTTGGCGAGGGTCTGCCCGGAAACGCCACCTCCCGCCGGGCTGGCCGCGGCCGCGGTCGCGTCGCTCGAGAGGTTGTTGCTGCTCGCGCCGTCGAGGCCCCCGACGCTGTAGCCGCCGCTGGTGTTGGACACCGCGATGTTGTTCTGCAGTAGGACGGTGGGGTTCGAGGCGGCAACGGCGAAGATGCCCCAGAGCGTATTGCCGTAGAGTGTGTTGTTCGAGAGCCGGACCCGGGTTCCCGCGGCGAGAGGGTTGGCCTGGATCCGGATGCCGCTGCCGCCGTTCGCAAAGATGACGTTGTCGTACGCGTCGAGGCGGCTCAGGTTCTCCACGAGCCGGATCCCGTCCCGGGGCACGTTGTGGACGAGGCAGTTGCGGATCACGTTGTGGATGTTCCCGCCGGTGTTGATGTGGATGCCGTCGGCAGTCCCGCTGCCGCCGCCCACTTCGAGCCATTCGACGGTCACGTAGTCGTCGTCGATCGTGAGGGCATCGGTCGCGCTGGCGCCGTTGGCGAGCTCGGCCCCGACACCGCGAAGACCGTTGTGCCGGTTGCCGAACTCCGCGGTCAGCGTCAGGGTGTGCAGCTCGTCCGTCGTCTGGCCGGTGAGGCTCACGGGGCCGGCGAAGGAGCTGCCGTCCCGGTAGGCGACACCCACCTCGGAGCGGTTGTCGGTCACGTAGTTGCTGGTGGCGACCGCGGCGTTGCCGATGGGCGTGGCCGGGCACGCGCCCGTGAAGTTGATGCAGCTCTGCCAGAGCTGGAGCGTCGTGAACTGCCGGCGAATCGTGTACGCGGAGGCAGTGGCCGCCGCCACCGCACCGGCCGTGAGCACGAGCCGCGTGTCGGAGGCCACGGCGAGGACCGTGTACGTGTTGGCGCCGATCGTGATGAGGTCTCCCCGCCCGCGGTTGGCGGTCTTCCAGGCCGTGCCGGCGCCGTCCACTGTCGTGGAGCCGAGGGCCACCGTGACGCTCCCCGTCGTGTAGTTCGCGGCGGCGCCGATCGATCGATAGTTCGTGGTGGAGGCCTGCTCGGCCCCCACGACCACGAACGGCGTGCCGCCGCAGGTCGAGGCCGAAGCACAGCTCTGGTTGTTGTAGCTCGTCTGGATGTACGCGGTGGTGCGGAGCGCGCTGAAGCGCACCTCGTCGAGCCGGCCGTCGTGGAAGAAGCCGCTCTGGTTGTCGTCGCCGATGCGCGTGGCCTGGGTGATGTCCGGGTACGTGGCCCCTGTATCGGTGGCGACCTGGACGCCGTTCACGTAGAGGCTGCGCCGCGGCGTCGCCGGATCGTAGGACGCTACGACGTAGTACCACTGCGCGGTGGCGAGCACAGGGCCGTCCAGGTTGCCGGGCTTGGCGGGAGGAGCGCAGCACTGCCAGCCGAAGCTCACCCGGTTCGTATCGGTTTTGTAGATCCCGACCCAATCGGTGCCCGAATCCCGGCCCTTGAGCACGAGGCCGACGAATCGGCCCGTCTGGAGCTTGTTGAGGTAGACCCACGCCGCGATCGAGAAGCCCGAGTTGGCGGAGAGCGTGCCGTCTCCGACCTGGACGTACGCGGTGACGGGATTGTTGGCGCCGTCGGTTCCGGCGAAGGTGTCGGCGCGCCCGACCTGCCCGACCGCGTTGAACGTGACGGTGCCGTTGCGGCCGCTGTCGTAGGCGTTGGGGCTCGAGTCGCGGGGATCGCCTGTCGTCTCGCCGAAGTGGTGCACGTAGCGGAAGTTGTCGATCCAGACGTTCCGCGGGTTGTTGCGGCTGCACAGCACCTGGGGATCGCCGTAATAGAGGAAGAAGGAGGTGTTCAGGCCGTTCTGGATCCGTGTGTCGGGAGGACCTGCGGTGCCGGGAAAACGCACCCAGGCCACGAGCGTGCCGGTCGCACCGTCGTAGCGCTCGACCTCCCAGTCGAGAACTGTCGTCCCATCGGCGGCCCGGAACTCGATGTCGTAGGCGAAGGTGCTCGAGACGTGGCCCCCGTTGGCGGTGGTCTTGAGGCTGGCGTCGTTCGCGATGCTGACGAGCACGGGGTAGTTGAGGAGGCCGGGGCCAGCCACCACCTGCGTGCCGTTGACGGAGAGCGCCTTCCTGTACTTGAACGCGGCTTCGGCGGAGGGGACCACCCCGAGGATGACGAGGAGGAGGGACGCGACTGCGAGCTTTCGGCGGACGGCAGGACCCCGCACGTAGACGGACCAATGCACGGGCCCCCGAAGAGGCAAGAAGCGGGCCCACTTCAAGTCGCTGATTCTAAAAGAGTCGGAACGCGTGCTGCCCTCGAGCGGACCGAGAAGTGGACACTCCGCGTGGTATTGCAGAGGTTGGACTTGGAGGCCGAGGAGGCGGTGATATCCTCTCGCCCCGATGCTGACTCGAACCGCCCTCGTCGCCGGTCTCGCCCTCGTCGCGCTCCCCGCCGCCGCGCAGACCGCGGCGACGAGCGCGAGCGCCGACCTCGTGCTCCTCGGCGCGAAGGTCTACACGCTCGAGCCCGCGCAGCCGTGGGCCGAAGCCGTCGCCGTCCGCGGCGACCGCATTGTCAAGGTGGGCACGCGCGAGGAGGTCAAGAAGCTCGTGCGCGAGGGCAAGACGCGCGAGCTCGACCTCGACGGCCGCCTGGTGCTGCCCGGCTTCATCGACAACCACACGCATTTCCCCCAGGCGGGGCGCCTGCAGCTGGGGCTGAACCTCCTCGAGGTGGACGAGCCCGTCGAATTCAAGAAGCGCGTGGGCGAGGCCGCGGGGCGTCTCCCATCCCGAGCGTGGCTCGTGGGGGGCGACTGGGGCGCCTACGGCG
>JBKPBQ010000026.1:0-5511 GCA_046726955.1 Acidobacteriota bacterium | reverse complement strand
CATCTACATCGCTTACGACGACTTCGGCGCGGGGCAGTCCCGCCTGCTTGAGCTCGCAGCCGCCCCGCCGCACTACTTGAAGTTCGACCGCCGCTTCGTGATGAGCATCAACCAGCCGGACCTCGGGGACCGGCGGCAGCTCCTTCGCTCGCTCGTGACGATGGCCCGGGACCTGCGCGTGAAGGCGATCGCTGAGGGGATCGAGACACCGGAGGAAGCGGCTACGTGCGAGGAGATCGGCTTCCAGTTCGGCCAGGGTTACCATTTTGGGCGTCCGTCCCCGATCGACACGATCGCGGGCTAGAGAGGCCATGGCAGACACAGGCGCGACGAAGAGCGAGGGCAAGGCGTTCAGCGGCCGGCTCGACAACATCCCGCTTCCCGAGGTCCTGAACTTCCTCGCCGTGACCTCGAAGTCCGGCCGGCTCGGCCTCACCCGCCGCGACGGGCAGGGGCTCATCCTCATGCGCCGGGGCCGGATCATCTACGCGGCCTCGAGCTCGGTGCGCACGACCTTCGGC
Source organism: Acidobacteriota bacterium (assembly GCA_046726955.1). GTDB lineage: Bacteria > Acidobacteriota > Vicinamibacteria > Fen-336 > Fen-336 > CAVPGH01. The sequence goes on along the minus strand of JBKPBQ010000026.1, from coordinate 4,990 downwards.
AACATCCTCGTGAGCCGCGGCGTCATCGACGAGAAGGCGCTGCTCGAGGCCCTGGAGAGGCAGCACTTCGCGCAGGAGGAGAAGCGGCTGGGCCAGGTGCTCGTGGAGATGGGACGGGTCAGCCCCGAGGACGTCGAGGAGGCGGTCCGCTACCAGATCGGGATCGTGCTCACCGAGCTCTGCCAGTGGACGAGCGGCTTCTTCAAGTTCGACGCGGTGGAGATCCCCGAGAAGGGCGAGATCGAGGTGGACGCGCAGGACTTCGTGGCCACGGAGGGGCTGAGCACTGACCGGCTTCTCCTCGAGGTCGCGACCCAGCTCGACGAGAGCAACCGCGCGGCCGCGCCCGAGGGGCCGCCGGTCGTGGACAAGACGCCGTTCACCCCGTCCAAGGGGGTCCCGGCGGTGCCCGGTGCTCCTCCGAGCATCCCGCTCGAGGGGCTCGTGAGCGACCTGCAGACGCCCGTGCTGCGGGGCGAGATCACGGTGATGCTCATGCGGCTCGGGGCGCGCGTGCTCGGGCGGGGCGTCCTCTTCGCGGTGCGCGGCGACGAGCTCGCGGCGACGGGCCACTTCGGCTTCGACAGCCAGCCGGAAAGCCGTCTTCCCCACGACCTCCGGGTCTCGATCGCGGAGCCGTCGCTCCTGTCCGATGCCGTGCAGCGGAAGGAGACGTACCGCGGCCCGCTCCCCGCCGGCGCCGCCAACGAAGCCTTCGTGAAGCTGCTCGGACCCGAGGCCCCCGGCGAGGTCGTGGTCATCCCCATGATCGTGGCGGGAAGCGTCGCGACGCTCTTCTACGGGGACGACCTGCCCACGCGGCGCGCGGTGGGCGAGATCCGCCCCCTGGAGATGCTGATGACCGAGGCCGGCCTCGAGATGGAGCGCCAAGCCCTCGAGGGCCGGATCAAGAGCTTCGAGCGCAACCAGCGCCGCCAGGAGTTCCTGCGCGCGCTGCAGAGGGGGAAGGACCAGCGTCAAACCCCCACCGGCGCCCCGCCCGTCGCCGGCCGCGGCCGGTCGAGCTAGCCGCTACTTCAGGCCGAACTCGCTCGCGCGCAGGCCCTTGATCCGGTCGCGGATCGAGGCCGCCTTCTCGAACTCGAGCGCCTTCGCCGCGTCGCGCATCTGTTTCTCGAGGACCTTGATCTCCTTCTCTAGGTCCTCGAGCGATCGGTAGCGGTCCTCCGGCGACTCCGCGACCTCGGGGATGGGCGCGTAGTCGTGCTCGTACACCGAGGAGAGGAGCTCGCCGATGCTCTTGCGCACGCTCTCCGGGGTGATGCCGTGCTCGCGGTTGTAGGCCTCCTGCAGGGCGCGGCGGCGGTTCGTCTCCCCGATCGCCGCCTTCATGGAGTCCGTCTCCTGGTCGGCGTAGAGGATCGCCGTACCCTCCACGTTGCGGGCGGCGCGGCCCACGGTCTGGATGAGGGAGCCCGAGGAGCGCAGGAAGCCCTCCTTGTCCGCGTCCAGGATCGCGACGAGCGAGACCTCCGGCAGGTCGAGGCCTTCGCGCAGGAGGTTGATCCCCACGAGCACGTCGAACTCCCCCTTGCGCAGGTCGCGGAGGATGCGAACGCGCTCGAGAGTCTCGATGTCGGAATGCAGGTACCGCACGCGTACGCCGAGGTCGTGGTAGTACTCGGTGAGGTCCTCGGCCATGCGCTTCGTGAGCGTCGTGACGAGCACGCGCTCGCCCCGCTCGGCGCGCACGCGGATCTCGGCGAGGAGGTCGTCCACCTGCCCCTTCACCGGGCGCACGTCCACGCGCGGGTCCATGAGGCCGGTGGGGCGGATGACCTGCTCCACTACCACCCCTCCCGCCTTCTGCATCTCGTAGGGCCCGGGGGTCGCGGAGACGTAGAGGACTTGGCCGAGACGGCCCTCGAACTCCTCGAAGTTGAGCGGCCGGTTGTCGAGAGCAGACGGCATCCGGAAGCCGTACTCCACGAGCGTCGACTTCCTCTGCCGGTCGCCGTGGTACATCCCGCGCACCTGGGGAACGGACTGGTGGCTCTCGTCGATCACCATCAGCGCGTCCTTGGGCAGGTAGTCGAGGAGCGTGGGGGGCGGCTCCCCGGGGGCGCGGCCCGACAGGTGGCGCGAGTAGTTCTCGATGCCGTGGCAGTGGCCGGTCTCCCGCAGCATCTCCAGGTCGAACATCGTCCGCTGGTAGAGGCGCTGGGCCTCTAGGAGCTTGCCCTGCGTCTCCAGGCTCGCCTTCTCCACCACCAGCTCTTCCTCGATCGTGCGGATGGCGTCGGTGAGCCGGGGGCGGGGCGTGACGTAGTGGCTGGAGGGGTAGATCGCGACCTGGGCGAGGCGGCCGGTCGTCTTGCCGGTCAGGGGGTCGAAGGAGCTGATCTGCTCGACCTCGTCCCCGAAGAGCTCGATGCGCACGCCGTGCTCCTCGTAGGCGGGCACGATCTCCACGACGTCCCCCCGCACCCGGAAGGTCCCGCGCTTGAGCTCGTAGTCGTTGCGGTCGTAGCGCGCTTCCACCAGCTTCGCCAGCAGGTCCCGGCGGTCGAGCGTCTCCCCCTGGCGGATGAAGAGGAGCATCCCGTAGTACGCCTCCGGCGAGCCGAGGCCGTAGATGCAGGAGACGGAGGCCACGATGATCACGTCGCGCCGCTCGAAGAGGCTCCGCGTCGCGGACAGCCGCAGCCGGTCGATCTCGTCGTTGATCGTGGCTTCCTTCTCGATGTAGGTGTCGGACTGCGGGACGTAGGCCTCGGGCTGGTAGTAGTCGTAGTAGGAGACGAAGTACTCGACGGCATTCTGGGGGAAGAAGCTCTTGAACTCCTGGTAGAGCTGGGCCGCCAGCGTCTTGTTGTGGGCCAGGACGAGGGTGGGCCGGTTCACGTTCGCGAGGACGGAGGCGACGGTGAAGGTCTTGCCGCTCCCCGTCACGCCGAGCAGGACCTGGTGCTTGTCGCCGCGCACGAGGCCCGCCGTCAGCTCGTCCACCGCCCGCGGCTGGTCGCCCCGGGGCTCGAAGTCGCTCGTCAGCTGGAAGCGGCTGTCCGCGGGGGCGGGGGCGAGCCGGGGCTCCTCCGGTCGCGTCCTCATCGGGCCATCATACCTCGCGCCCCGGCTGCGGCCGGACCGCTGCTGTTCGTTTGACTTCGCCGTTTTCCGTACCTATCCTGCGCACGATCCGTGCACACCGCTCCCCAGAGGTGCTCTGTCATGCCTTCGCTGCGCTCCACCGCCGTCGCCGTCGTCCTGTGCCTGGCCGTTTTTCCTCCCGCCGCTCGAGCCCAGAGCACCACCGATCTCGCGAACGTCCTCCTCACCTTCTTCTCTCCCGAGAACCCGGTCGTCCTCGCCGCCAACGCGAACCCGGCCTTCAGCCACGCCGCGCACTTCGTGTCGCAGGAGCAGGCCCAAGTGGTGCTGCGGCAGGTGAACGCGGGCATCGCGGCCCAGATCTCCACCTTCCCGATCGGCGCCTCCTCGGCGGGATTCACCTACACCTTCGACGAGACACTCGGCGTCTACAACCGGACGACACAGTCTTTCGGCCCCATCTTCACGGAGCGGCCGCTCACCGCCGGCCGGAACAAGTTCACCTTCGGCGTGAACTACCAGCACGCGACCTGGGACAGCCTCGAGGGCAAGGACCTCCGGGACGGGAGCATGACGTTCTACCTCACGCACCAGGACGTGAACCACGACGGGAGCAACCTGACTCCGTGGTTCGAGGGCGACATCATTCGCGCCAACCTCCACACCGAGCTCGAGTCGAAGACCACGGTCGTCTACGCGAACTACGGGGTCACCGAGCGCTTCGACGTCAGCGTCGCGGTGCCCTTCGTGGACGTGAGCCTCCAGGCGTCGATCGACACCACGATCGAGAGGCTGGCCACGGGGGTCGATCCTTTCGTGATCCACCGGTTCGACGACGGCCGGAGCACGCACACCTACCTGGCGGGGGGCAGCGCGAACGGCGTGGGCGACGTGCTCGTGCGGGGCAAGTACAACTTCCTGCGCAAGTCGGGCGGAAGCATGGCCGCGCTCCTCGACGTGCGCCTGCCCACGGGCAACGAGAACGACCTGCTGGGGTCCGGCGCCACCCAGGTCAAGCTCGCTCTCCTCGCCGCGGGCTCGCCCGGCCGCTTCACGCCGCGCGTGGGCGGGGGCTACACGTTCTCGAGCGGCGGCAGCACGTACACGGGCGACCTGCCCAACGAGATCTATTACACGGCGGGCTTCGACGCCGTACCCCACAAGCGGGTCACGCTCACCGCCGACTTCATCGGCCGCACCCTGCTCGACACCGAGCGCATCGTCGACGTCGAGCACACGTTTCAGTACGACGAGCGGCTCGACCCCACGGTCCGCCAGGCGACGCGCACCGAGCTCGGCACCGCCACCGGCAACGTCAGCCTGCTCCTGGGATCCGCGGGACTGAAGATCAACCCCGTGGGGAACCTGCTCCTCGTGGGAAACGTGCTCTTCAAGATCGGCAACCACGGGCTGCAGGACAAGGTGACGCCGGTCTTCGGGCTGGACTACACCTTTTAGTTTCTTACTGGCCCATCGACTGGATCATCCAGACGCCGCCCTTCTGGACGAGCCGGAACGTCTGTTGGCGAGGCGGCATCGTCTTGCCCTTGACCGTGTCCTTCCGGGTGACGCGCACCGTGGCCTGGCCGCCGTCGATGACGGGGGCCGAGTCGACACTGATCACCACGTTCTGCGAGCCTTCCTTGAAGACGTCGCGCAGGACCTTCTCCTGGTCGGATGAGAGGCCGGGAAGGAGCGACTTGTAGAGCGCGAGGTCGCGCGTGTTGACCGCCCGCTCGAAGTCCGCGATCACGCGTCGCACCGCCTGGTCGGCGCCGCCCGAGCCCACCGTGGGGGGGGCAACGGGCACGCTCGGGGCGAGCGTGGGGGGCGCGACCGGAGGAAGCTGCGGAGCCAGCGTCGTCGCCGCGGCCTGCGTCGGCGGCGCCGTCGACGGAGGCGGCACGTAGGTGGGCAC
>JBKPBQ010000025.1:0-6196 GCA_046726955.1 Acidobacteriota bacterium | reverse complement strand
TGGTCGCGGTCGGGCTGGCCCAGATCGGCGAGTTCTCCTTCATACTCGGCGACCTCGCACGGGACCTGGGTCTCCTCCCCGCGGCGGGAGCGAGCGTTCTCGTGGCCTGCGCGCTCGTCTCGATCTCCCTCACCCCGCTCTTCTTCCGCGCGCTCGATCCGCTGGAGCGGCGCCTGCGCGCCTTCCCGGGCCTCTGGCGGATGCTGAACGCCCGGGCGGAGCGGCGGGGCGAAGCGGTCAACGCCGCTACCGGCGCCGCCCTCGAGGCAGTGGCCAGCCCTCTCGCCGTCATCGTCGGCTACGGACCTGTCGGGCAGAGCGTCGACCGCGCGCTCCGGGAGTCGGGCCTGCCCACCGTCGTCTTGGACCTGAACCTCGACACGGTGCAGGCGATCGCCCGCGAGGGCCGTGCGGCCCTCTTCGGCGACGCGAGCCACCCCGACGTCCTGAAGCAGGCGGGCGTCGAGCGGGCCTCGCACCTGCTCGTCACGCTTCCCCACTCCGTCAACCGCGACCCTCTCGTGGCGGCCGCCCGCAACCTCAACCCCGCCTGCCGGATCTTCGTGCGCGCGCGCTACCTGCGCGAGCGCGTAGAGCTCGAGCAGGCGGGCGCCACCGCCGCCTGCTTCGAGGAGGTGGAGGCCGCGGTCGCCCTCACGGAGCGGCTCCTCCGCGACCTCGGCCGGGACGAGACGACCGTGGCTCGGGAAAGCGAGCGCATCCGCAAGCAGTTCGCCTGATCGCTACTTCAGGTCGATCGTCACTCTCCGGATCATCCCGTTGAAGCGGCTACCCGCGACCGTATACGCCTCCGTGACCGGCGTCCCTTCGTCGACACCCACGTCCGCCGCCTCGTCGGCCGAGAACATGTTCGGGTTCGTGTTCGCGATGCGCCCCGAGGCCACCTGCCGTCCGTTCACGGAGAGCGTCGCGTTCGCACCCTTTCCCCGGCCCCCGCCGTCGTACGCGAAGTCGAGGGTGATCTCGGCCTTGCCCGCGGGCACGGCCTGCGGCGCCATCACCGTGTACGTCTCGCGCCCGATCCAGTTGTAGGCGTACGCGGGCTTGCCGTCCTTGAAGAAGAGGCTCGAGCCTCCGAAGCGTCCGGCCTGCGCGAGGACGACGCCTCTCGCGCCGCCCGCCGGGATCTCGACCTCCGCCCGGATCGAGCTCGAGCGGTTCTTGACGTTGATGAACGCGTTCTCGATCATCCCCGTCATGCCGTCGTAGAGCGTGAGGGAGGTGCGACCGGACATGAGGTCGGGACGGCCGGCGAGCGCCGGCTCCAGGCGCTCGAGGCTGCGGTCGTCGATGGGAAGGACGTCGTACTTCACGGCCTCCTCGAGGAACATTCCCCCGCAAGCCCACGATCGAAGGCCGTACGCGGGTTCAGATCCTCATCGTCCGCGGTGGGCTCGCGAACTCCAATACAGGCCGCGCACCAGTGCACGGCCTGTGCATACCGGCGGAAGGCGACTCGGAGCTACTGCGGGGAGCGGCAGCGCTCAGTGCACGGCCGCCCAGTTCGGCCCGAGGTGCGCGTCCGCCACGAGGGGCACGTCGAGGGCGAGCGCCCCCTCCATCACGCGCTTCACGAGGGCCCTTGCCTCCTCCGCCTCGCCCTCCGGCACCTCGAGCAGCAGCTCGTCGTGGATCTGGAGGATGAGCCGCGACCGCAGGCCCCGCCGCCGAAGCTCCGCGAAGAGGTCGATCATCGCCTTCTTGATGAGGTCCGCGGCCGAGCCCTGCACGGGCGTGTTCATGGCCTGGCGCTCCGCCTCCATGCGCACCTGGAAGTTCGGGGACCGCAGGTCGGGCAGCCGGCGCAGCCGGCCGAGCAGCGTCCGCACGTGGCCGGTCTCGCGCGCCTTCTGGATCGTTCCCTCGATGAACGAGCGGACCGAGGGGTAGCGCGCGAAGTAGGCCTCGATGAACTGCTCGGCCTCCTTCTTCGAGACCCCGATGTCCTTGGCCAGCGTGAACGCGGACTTCCCGTAGAGCAGCGCGTAGTTGACCATCTTCGACACGCGCCGCTGCTCGTCCGCGGGCATGGCCGAGAAGGCGCCGAAGATCTCGCGCGCGGTGCGGTCGTGCACGTCTTCGCCCCGGCGGAACGTGTCGATGAGCGTCTGGTCCCCCGAGAGGTGGGCGAGGACGCGGAGCTCGATCTGGCTGTAGTCGGCGGAGAGCAGGAGGTGGCCGGGCTCGGCCACGAACGCCTCGCGGATCCGGCGGCCCTCGGGCGTCCGGATGGGGATGTTCTGGAGGTTCGGATCCGAGGACGAGATCCGTCCCGTGGCCGCCACCGTCTGGTTGAAGGTCGCGTGGATGCGCCCCGTCTCCGCGCTCACGAGCTGGGGCAGCGCGTCCACGTACGTCCCCTTGAGCTTCTGGATGGAGCGGTACTCGATGATCTTCCGGGGCAGCTCGTGGACGAGCGCGAGCTCGTCGAGCACCTCCTCCGCGGTGGAGGCGGCCCGCGTCTTCGCCGTCTTCTTGCCCGCCTTGAGGCCCAGCCTCTCGAAGAGCACCTCCCGGAGCTGGGGCGGGGAGTTGATGTTGAACTCGCCCTTGGCGAGGGCGTGGATCTCGCGCGTCAACGTCCCGAGCTGCACCTCCATGTCCCTGCTCATGCTCGCGAGGAGCGGGGTGTCCACCTTGACCCCCGCGCGCTCCATGTCCGCGAGGACGGCGACGAGGGGCAGCTCCATCGTCCGGTAGATCTCGCCGAGCTGCTCCTCCTCCAGCCGGGCGACGACCGGCTCGTCCAGCCGCAGCACGAGCTCGGCGTCGCCGCCCGCGATGCGCGCGGTCTGGTCCACCGAGGCCTCCTCGGAGGAGATGCCCTCCGGCTCCGCCCCGCGGCGCTCGCCGAGGAACTCGAAGGCGAGGTCGTCCAGCGCGTAGGCCCGCCGGCCCGGGTTCAGGAGGTACGACGCGACGAGGGCGTCGAAGCCGAGGCTCGCCATCTCGACTCCGTGGCGGGCCAGAGCGACGAGGTCGCGCTTGGCGTTGCCGCTCACCTTGCGGACCTTCTCGTCCTCGAGGAGCGGGCGCAGGCGAGCCAGGACGTCGGGGAGGGAAGGTGGATCCGGCAGCTCGAGCGGGGAGTGGCCGAGGGGAATGTATGCGGCCGTTCCCGCCCGATGCGACAGCGCCACCCCGAGGACGCGGGCGCGCATCGTCTCCGGCGAGGTCACGACGAAGCCCAGGGCGACGCGGCTCGCCTGGCGCGCCTCGGCGACGAGGGCGTCGATCTCCGCGGGATCCTTGACGACCCGCCTCTCGGCGCCCGTCGCCGCGATCTCCGGCGCGTACTCGCGGGCGAGGGCCTGGAACTCGAGCTCCTTGAAGAGCGCGTGCGCGGCCCGGCGGTCGGGGTCCGGGCGGACGAGGGTCTCGAGCTCGAGCGTGATGGGGGCGTCGGTGCGCAGGGTCGCGAGCTGCTTGGAGAGGAGCGCCTCCTGCCGGTACTTCTTCAGGCCCTCGCGGTAGGCCGCGCGCTTCACCTTGTCGGCGTTCTCGAGCACCGACTCCACCGGCCCGAACTCGCGGATGAGGTCGCGCGCTCCCTTGTCCCCGATCCCCGCGACACCGGGAATGTTGTCGACCGCGTCCCCCACGAGGGCGAGGATGTCCACGACCCTCTCCGGGGGCACGCCGAACTTCTCCTCGACCTTCGCGCGGTCGTAGAGGGTCGAGCCCGTCCCCTCGCGGCCGGGGTTGAGGACGAGCACGTCGTCGGTCACGAGCTGCAGGAGGTCCTTGTCCCCCGAGACCACGACCACCTTCATCCCGCGCTCCACCGCCTGGCGGGCGAGGGTGGCGATCACGTCGTCCGCCTCGAAGCCCGCGAGCTCCAGCATGGGAAGGCGGAAGACCTCGCACACGCGGCGCACGTACGGGATCTGCACCGCGAGGTCGTTGTCCATCTTCGGCCGGTTCGCCTTGTAGTCCTGGTACTCCTCGTGCCGGAACGTGCGGCCGGGGGGATCGAAGAGGATGGCGATCTTCTCGGGCTTCTCGTCCTCGAGCAGCTTCCGCAGCATCGTGGTGAAGCCGTAGGTCGCGTTCGTGGGGAGGCCGCGGCTCGTGGCGAGGCCGCGGATCGCGTGGAAGGCGCGGTGGAACTGCGCGCTCGCGTCCACGAGGTAGAGCTTGGGAGGCTTCGCCGCCGGCATCGGCGGATTGTAATCCGCCCGATATAATCGCCGCCCATGCTCGCGCGCGTCGCGTGTCTCGTGCTGCTCGCCGCCGCGAGCCGCGGGTGCCTGACCTACGAGTACGAGCACGAGATCTGGCTGCGCGTGGACGGGTCGGGCACGGTGAACGTCACCGGCCGGCCCGCGCTGTGGACGGCCTTCAAGGGCCTCGGCGACGCGCGAGACCCGGACGCCACGGCGACGCCCGACGCGGCGCGCGCCCTCTTCGAGCGGTCGGGCCTCCGCGTCCGCCGCGTGACCCTCACCCGCCGGGGCGGCCACCCCTACCTCTTCGTCTCCGCCGACTTCGACGACGTGAACGCGCTCTCTAAGACACAGGCCTTCCCGGACCTCGCGCTCTCGCTCCGACGCGAGGATGGCCGGCTCCACCTCGAGGGCCGGTGGTCGCGCCCTCCGGGAGCACCCGACCTGGGCGACCGCGATCGCGACGGGCTCATGGCGGTGCGGTTGCACCTGCCGAGCAAGGTGTACTCACACGACAACGCCACCGACGGGGTCGAGCGCGGCAACATCGTGGGCTGGCGGCAGGAGGTGGCGCGCGCTCGCGACGGCGCGCCGCTCGCCCTCGGGGCGGAGATGGACGAGCGTAGCATCCTTCTCTCCACCGTCGTGCTCTTCGGCACCGCGATCGCCTTCGCCCTCGTCATCCTCGTCACGAGCTTCTGGATGGTGGCGCGGCGGGGACGGCGCGCGCTCGCGCGGGCGAAGGAGCGGGAAGGCTCGCCGGGCGCTACCTGACGTGCCGCGCCGCGGCCCGGGCCACGAGCTCCACCAGCCGGCGGGCGGTGGCGAGGCCCGGGTCGATGTCCGGCGCGTACTCGCAGATCTCGAGGGCGACGACGCGCGGCGAGGCGGCGAGCGCCGCCACGAGGTCGGACGCCTCGTCGAAGCGGAGTCCCGGACCCGGCACCGCCTGGTGCTTGGCCGGCATCTCCGAGGGGTCGATCACGTCCACGTCCAGGTGGACGACGATCGGCCCGTCGCCGTTCTCCACCGCCTCGAGGGCGAGTGCCGCCGCCGTGCGCATGCCGATCCGCCGCGCCGCGTCCGCAGGAAGGGCGAGCCCCAGCTGGCCGATGCGCCGGCGCTCGCCGGGATCGAGGGCGCGGAAGCCGACGAGGGCGGCGTGGTCGCCTTCCACGGGAGGCTGCGGTCCGAGCGCCTTCACGACGTCGGCCGGCCCCTGCCCGAGCGCGAGGGAGAGGGCCATGCCGTGGAGGAATCCCGACGGGGTCGTCTCCTCGGTGTTGAGGTCGGCGTCGGCGTCGATGAAGACGATCCCGGGCGGTTGGCCGAGATAGCGGCGCGTCCCCGCGGCGACCCCGGCGGCGAGCGTGCAGTCGCCGCCGAGGACGATCGTGAAGCCCTCGGCGAGCGCGCGCGTCATCTCGTCGGCGGCGGCGCGAAGCGCGCAGGCCACACCTTCCGTGTTCCGCGCCTTCGGGTGGAGAGGATCATCGCGGAAGGGGAAGAGCGAGAGGTCGGAGAGGTTCACGACCCGAGGACCCGCCGCCCGCAGCGCCTCGAGCAGCCCAGCTTCGCGGAGGCGAAACGGAGCGTCGGCCACCGAGGCCCGCCGCCCGCCCGCCGCCGTGGGGACCCCGAAGACCGCGATCTTGGCCGCGGACATGCAGCAAGTATAATTATTTCCGCGGTGGGCCAGCCAGATTCAGCGGACGACGTCGGCTAGACCGGCGGTCGCGCTGATCTGGCGTCTGGCTGCTTGCTCGGCTGCTGGTCACTCCCCTTCCGTCGTCGGAGGCGTCATGAACATCAAGCTCGCTTTCACTCCCGTCTCGTCGACGCCCGTCGACCTCCTCGCGATCGTCCTCGACCCCGAGAAAACGCTCCACGTGGTGGACGATCCCGGGATCGCGGCCCACGTAGCCAAGGCGACCGCAGGATTCCGCGAGAAGACCCTGAAGCGCGAGTACCTCGCGACACTTCCCGAAGGCGCGCCCGCGCGGGCGCTC
>JBKPBQ010000024.1:0-7502 GCA_046726955.1 Acidobacteriota bacterium | reverse complement strand
TGGGCATTTTTCTGGGTGACATAGATCCGACCATCACCACCGCGCACTATCGGACCGAACTCCAGCTGGTCCGGGTCGTCCAATACCTTGCTCAGGTCCCCGCCCCAGCCTCGTACGTCCTCTAGCGTCTGTCCTCCAGAGGAAGCAATGGCCATTCGCGTCTCGCCAGAGTGAGGGCGGACCCCGCGCATCAGGAACTGACCCGAACCAAACACCGCGAACTGCTGAATCAAGAGTTCTTCCCAATCGACTTCGAAGTGGGACCGATACTCTCCCTTCCGATCGAAGGACACGATGTATTGGCGACCCTTTTCGGCCTGGCTTCCCTTCTCGACCCAGCGAGCCCAGACGAGCGTGAACAACCGCCCCGCTTGATCTAGAGCCATGCCCGTCGTAGTCACTTCCTCGGCTCCGACGAACTTGGAACTCGCGGCCGGATCGAAGGTGGTCTTCGTCTTGCCATCCGCGCTGATCCGGACGACCTCGCGTGGTTTGGTAGTGCCGTTTGGGGATTGCGGACGCGGCATGACGAGAAAGTAGAGGTTTTGATCCTCATCGCAGAGGGACGGTCCTGACCAGGCAAAGTAGCTTCCCAGCGACAGCGGCACCGTGCTCACCGTGCGGAGCGGACTGATAGGGACTTCGGCGGCCGTCGCCGCGACAGGGTTGGCTGACCTCACGTTGGCGGCAACGAAGCACACGAGCATCCCCAGACTGGCGAACGGCAACCGCAAACGTGGACTCACTTCTCGCCTCCGGAGGGAAGCAGAAGCTACTCCTCGAAGTACCCCGCCACGTCCACGACGACGTCCACGGTCCCGAAGCCCTGGGTGGCCCGCATGTCGAGGTGCCCCGTGCCGCTCAGCTTGAAGATCCCGTTGTTCCCGCGCGTCTGGGTCCCGTTGTAGTTGAGAGCGGACACGAGGGGGACTACCGTCCCCGTCGGCCAGATGCGGAGGTTCCCGGTGTCGGACGGGTTCACGACAGTCACGTTGAGGAAGACCGCGGTGGCGGTCGAGGGGATGCCGCACGCTCCGGCGAAGATGAAGGTGCGGTCCACCCCGGCCGCGAGCGAAGGGCCGCCGAAAGGTCCCACAGGGTTCCGAGTATCGATGAGCCGGCAGGGCGTGACCGTGTTGAAGACCCCCGCGGCGGCTCCGCCTCCCACGAGCTGGCATCCCGTGCCGGTGATGCTGAGCGTGAACGGACCGGCAGGGCCCGGAGGCGTCGCTCCGGTCGAGTAGCCGTCCACCACCACGAAGTAGTCGGTCCCCGCCACCGCCGTCAGCGTGACCTGTTCCGGGTCTCCGCCGATGTCTGTATCGTCGATGCAGAGGCAGTTCGAGCCGGCATCGGCGCAGGTCGGCTGGAAGACCATGAGCGCCAGGTCCTCGGTGCCGGTTGGCGTCATCGTGATCGTCAGGACGCAGTTGGCGTCCGTCTTGAGGTGGTAGGCCCGGTCGGGTCCAACGCCCGTGCCGAGGTAGGTGTTACCGCGGCCCGGAGGGGGACCTCCCACGCAGGCGGTCGACGACGCCGTGCAGGCGCCCGTGATGTTGTAGTCGTCGGTCGCCCCTACTGTCGTGTCCGGCGGCCCGGTGTAGGGTAGCGTGCCGACCTCGGGTGTCGCGGCCGGGCAGGTGTCGGCGGGTGTCTCCGGTCCACTCATCCGGGGGAGGACCAGCCGCGTCCGTCTCCGCGCCGCGACGTTCCGCGCCACGCGCTCCTTGTAGGCCTGGAGCTCCTCCGGCGTCATCTTCTCGGCGATCTTCTTCTTCACCAGGAGCTGGCTGGTGTCGATGTTCTCCTCGTCCTCGGCTCGCAGCGGCATCGCGAGCAGGCCCACGCAAGCGACCAGGCCGACCCTTGCGGCGGTATTCATCAGAGTTCCCCCATGGATTCGAACGATTTCGAGGACAGGCGCGCGATCGACAAGCCCTGTCCGAACGTAATGACCTGGCACCCCCGAAGTCAATAGTTATGTGATGTTTCCGGTCCGATGACGCCCTGACGCCCTGTCAGGGGAACTGGAACGGCCGGGGCGAATAGCCGAAGTCGGCCGCGGCGCCGCTGCTGTCGAAGACGAGGTCCTCGTCCATGCGGCCGGCCATCTCCGGGGTGAGGTGGCCGAGGCCGGGGAACCAGGACGCGGCCGCGAGCGACGCGGCGAGGGCGGCGCGCGGCACGAACAGCAGGCGCGGCCGGCGTCCGAGGCCGCGGAAGACCGATTCCACCATCTCGCGGTACATGAGAGTGGTGCCTCCCGCGAGGTCGTAGGCCTGGCCGGCGGTCCGTGGAGTGTCCAGGACCTGCAGGCAGGCGAGGGCGAGGTCCTCGGCGTGGACGGGCTGCCGGCGTCCCGTCCCCTGCCCGGCGATGGGGAAGAAGCGGACGCTCTCGACGAAGCGGGCGATGGAAGAGACGTTCCGGTCGCGTCCGCGGCCGTAGATCAGCGTGGGGCGGAAGAGCGTCCAGGAGAGTCCGAGGTCGCGGGAGCGGGCGGCCAGCTCGTCCTCGGCCCGCGCCAGCCGCGCGGCGACGTCACGCTCGCGCCGGCTCGTCGAGCGCGCCTTGGTGTACCGGCTCGTCGAGCCGAACGCGACGACACGCTCGACGCCCCAGGCCGGCAGCTCTCCGAGCAGGGCCGGCAGCAGCCAGAGCGGGGCGACGTGAAAGAGAGCTCGGGCCTTCCCGTCGGGCGGGCCGAGGCCGCTCGCGATGTCGCGCGGCGTCCACTCGACGCCGGCGGTCGCCTCCCGCGGAGATCGGCTGAAGGCACGGGCGGCCATCCCGCGCTCGGCGAGCTTCTCGAGGAGGCAGGTGCCGACGAGGCTCGAGGCGCCGGTGACGAGCGCCCGGGCCTCAGGCGGCACGGGGAATGGCGCGCTTCACCAAGGTCCAGGAGGCCAGGACACCGAAGCGCAGCCACACGCCGAGGACCACGAGCCAGTAGAGAGGAAGCGGGTAGCGGTCGCGGAAGAACTTGCCGTAGAAGCGCACCATCCCCCTGTGCATGTGCCAGAGGACGCGCACGGGGCGATCCCGGCTGGAGCGGCCCTTGACGTGCACGGCAACGGCCCCCGGGACGAACAGGATCTTGAGGCCGGCCTTGCGGTACCGCTGGCACCAGTCGAGGTCCTCGCAGTGGAGGAAGTAGCCCTCGTCGAGCAGACCCACCTGCGCGAACGTCTGGCGCTTCACCATCATGAAGGCGCCGGAGATCGCTTCCACTTCGGCGGGCCCATCGGGTAGCGGCTCCCCGGCGAGGACGAAGTCGCGGAGGTGCGCGCTGCCGCCCAGACGCGAGAGGCCGAAGGCGCGCAGGAACGCGCGGCCGGGCGTGGGGAGGAGCCGCCGGCATCCCGCCTGCTCGGAGCCGTCGGGGTTCCGGATGAGGCAGCCCGCCATGCCCGCTCCCGGCGTCTCGTCGAGAGCGCGGCGCACCTTCTCGACGGTGTCCGGCTCGACGGAGCAGTCCGGATTGAGCAGCAGGATGTGGCCGCCGCGAGCGACGGCGATGCCCGCGTTCGAGGCCTCGGCGAATCCGAAATTCGTTTCGTTCCGGACGATCTGGAGCCGGGGCTCGCCGGCGAAGCGCGCGGCGAGCCGGTCGAGGCTTCCGTCCGTGGAGGCGTTGTCCACGACCAGGACCTCCACGGGCACGGTGGACGCGAGCGCCGCGGACACGCACTGCAGAAGGTCTTCGCCGGCGTTGAAGTTGACGACGACCACCGAGACGGGCCGGTCCACGGCCCACCATAGCACCTGTGAGCGAGATCCTTGCCGGTCGAAGCGGCCGTGGTTATCCTGGCGCGCGGTGAGCCTTCGGTGAAGATCGCGGTCGTGATCGTCAACTGGAACGGGGGCGACGACCTCGGCGCGTGCCTCCGGGCGCTCGCGCGGCAGGAGCGCCGCCCCGACCGCGTCCTCGTCGTGGACAACGGCAGCACCGACGGCTCGCTGGAGAGGGCGCTCGGCGTGCTTCCCGCCGCGGAGCCGATCCGCCTGGGGGCGAACGTGGGCTTCGCC
The DNA here is from genome assembly GCA_046726955.1 of Acidobacteriota bacterium. Taxonomy (GTDB): domain Bacteria; phylum Acidobacteriota; class Vicinamibacteria; order Fen-336; family Fen-336; genus CAVPGH01. Next base: position 3,473 of record JBKPBQ010000024.1, on the reverse strand, counting down.
GCCGCCAACAACGTGGCCATCCGCGTCTGCGCGGATTGCGACGCGGTCGCGCTCCTGAACCCCGACGCGTTCCCCGAGCCGTCCTGGCTCGCGCGGCTGGCCGCGGCGGCCGACGAGCAACCCGAGTACGCCGCGTTCGCGAGCCAGCTCCGCTCGGCCCGCGACGGCGATCGCCTGGACGGAATCGGCGACGTCTACCACGTGAGCGGCCTCGTCTGGCGCGCCGGCCACGGGGCGCCCTTGCCCTCGAGCGACCACCCGCGCGAAGTCTTCTCGGCCTGCGCCGCCGCTGCCCTGTACCGCCGCGAGGAGCTGCTCGAGATCGGCGGGTTCGACGAGCGCTACTTCTGCTACGTCGAGGACGTGGACGCGGGCTTCCGCCTGCGCCTGCGCGGCTACCGCTGCCTCTACGTCCCCGACGCCATTGCCCTGCATGTGGGCTCGGCGACGACGGGCAGGGGCAGCGAGTTCTCGACTTACCACGGGCACCGCAATCTCGTCTGGACGTTCTTCAAGGACATGCCGCTCCCGCTCCTCGCCCTCTACCTTCCCGCCCACCTCGTCCTGAACGTCCTGAGCGTCCTCTGGTTCACCGCACGCGGCCAGGGCCGCGCGATCCTTCGGGCGAAGTGGGACGCGCTCCTGGGACTTCCCGGCGTGCTCGTGGAGCGCCGCCGTGTGCAGCGCGACCGCCGCGTCGGGGCCCGGGACCTCCGCGGAGCGATGGCGCGGGGATGGCTCACGCCGTTCACATCTCGCGCGGCGGGACGGGGCCTCGCCGCGGTCCCGGGGGCCTGATGAGTTCCAGATCTCTCGTCTTCTGCCTGGCGCTGCCGAGCGTTCTCCTGGGAGCGCCGGCCTCGTGGGCGGACGCCGTCGTGGGCACGGGCTCCGCGGGAAGCTGCACCGAGGCCGCGCTCACCACCGCGGTGGCCTCGGTGAACGCCACGGGCGGCACCATCACGTTCAACTGCGGGGGCGCCGCCAGCATCACCCTGACCAGCCAGAAGGTCTTCCAGAACACCGGCAACCCGAACCGCGTCTATACGATCGACGGGGGCGGCCTCATCACGCTCAGCGGGGGCTCCACCACCCGGCTCTTCCTCCACACCACCGGGACCCTGAACATCAAGAACATCACGCTTGCGGCCGGTCTCGCACAGGGTGCCGCCGACAACGCGAGCGGCGGAGCCATCCGGAGCGACTCGCTCTCCCTCAATCCGCTCCCGCTGAACCTGACGAGCGTGACCTTCATTTCGAACGCGACCGCCCTCACGGCTCCGAGCCCGCCCTTCAGCCCCTTCGACTACGGCGGGGGCGCCGTGTTCACGCGCTTCGGCACCGTGACGATCACGAGCTGCACGTTCACGAGCAACGCCGCCAACAACTCGAGCGGCGGCGCGATCCACGGCCGCTCGAGCACCATCAGCATCACGGGCAGCACCTTCAACGGCAACATCTCGAACGGCGGAGGGTTCGGGGGAGCCATCTGGGGGGACGGGCTGAGCCCGGGCACGAGCGCCACCGGCGGGTCGCTGCAGATCGCTTACACGACGTTCACGAACAACACGTCTCGCAACCAGGGAGGGGCGATCGGCCTCTCCATGCATCCCGGCAAGAACGAATCGTTATTGCTCAACAACGTGAGCATGACCGGCAACCAGGTCGTGGACAGCAGCGGGACCTACCTCAACACGCGCGCCTTCGGAGGCGCGATGCTCGCGGACTCGGGGACGATCACGATCACGAGCTCGACCTTCGCGAACAACATCGCGCACTCCAACGCCGGCGGCGGGACGGGCGGAGGCATAGCGCTCACCTCCAACGATTCCGTTACCATCACGAACTCCACGTTCTCGAACAACCGGGCCGAGGGGACGAACAACGAGGCGAGCGGGGGCGGGCTGCTCATCGCCTCGACGGCGCAGCCATTCCTGATCACGCACGCCACGATCGCCTTCAACTTCGCGGGCTGGACGGGAGGGGGGCTCCAGACGAGCGCGGTCAGCGGGACGCTCCGCAACACGATCATCGCCAACAACGACGCGGCCGCCTTCCCTTCGCCCTTCCAGGACCAGTGCTCGAACACGCTCACGAACGGCGGCGGGGTGATGGAGTTTCCCGCCAACAACCCGTCCTGCGCGACCGGCGTGACGGTCGCGAACCCGATGCTGGTGACGCCGATCGCCGGGAACGGCGGCTTCACGCCCACGCATCTGCTGCAGGCGGGCAGCCCCGCCATCGACGCGGGAGCGTGCGTGGTGGGCACGGACCAGCGGGGGATTCCCCGACCGCAGGGTCCGGCCTGCGACCTCGGGGCAGTCGAGGTCGTGGTGCCCACGCCGGCCACCGACTTCTTCACGCTCACCCCCTGCCGGCGCGTGGACACCCGCTCGGGAAGCCCGCTCAGCTGTGGCAGCAGCACGACGTTCACGATCACGGGAGGCTCGTGCGGCGTGCCCTCGGGCGCGACCGCGGTCGCGGCCAACGTCACGGTGGTCAGCCCCACGGCCCAGGGGAATCTGAACGTCTTCCCGGCCGGAGCCTCTCCGCCCCTGACCGCGATCGTCAACTACGCGGCGGGGGCCACCCGTGGCAACAACGCGATCATCCCGCTCAACGCGAGCGGGCAGGTCGCGGCGCGCTGCTCGCCCTCGGGAACGACGCACGTCATCATCGACGTCAACGGCTACTTCCAGTAGGTCGGCCGGTGTAGACTGCGGAGGTTGAGCGCAGCGACATCTTTGTTCCCTTCGAAGCTCGTGCGGTCGGCCCTCACTCGTCTCGCCGATCGCTGGCGGCGGGCCAGCGTCGCGAACGCCGTCGCGCTCGAGGACTCCGGAGCGGCCGCGCCCGAGATGAGCGTCCGCCTCGGCCTCGTGGACGCCGACCGACCCGCGTGGGCCCGACGGTATCTCCGCCTCTGGAGTGCCGCCTACGCGCGGTACGGGATCGCGCTGCCGGTTCCCCGCGTTCTCCGGCGAGGGTCCGGGCGGTGAGCGCCTCGCCGGAGACCGGCCTCGCCGAGGATTTCGCCAGGCTCTCCTCTCTCTCCGAGAAGGAGTGGCTGGAGACGCTCCTCCGCGCGTACGAGCCGGACAGCCCGCCCCGCGGCCTGCTCTGCGGCTACCCGAGCACGGAGCTGCAGACGGGAACGGTCGGATGCGCGGGACCGGCGGCGCTCACCCACGCGTTCCGCTACTGGGTGGACGTCCGGAAGATGTGCGCGGCCCGCGGGCGGCCGCTCGGCCCGGGAACGCGCATCCTGGACTTCGGGTGCGCGTGGGGCCGCATCACGCGCTTCTTCTTCAAGGACACGCGGCCGGAGAACGTGGTCGGCATCGACGTGGACGCCGACTTCGTCGCACTCTCCCGGCGGATCATGAGCGGCGGGACGTACGAGGTGGTTTCCCCGCTTCCTCCCACCGCCCTCGCCCCGGAAAGCCTCGACCTCGTGATCGGCTACTCGGTCT
>JBKPBQ010000023.1:0-7396 GCA_046726955.1 Acidobacteriota bacterium | reverse complement strand
GTCACCGATGGCTTCACCAAGGACCTCGACATCGTGGGCGTCGGCTACAAGGCGATCGTGGAGGGCAAGAAGGTGGTGTTCACCCTCGGATTCTCCCACCCCGTCGAGTTCAGGATCCCCGAGGGGATCACGATCTCGGTGGACAAGCAGACCCGAGTGACCGTCTCCGGCATCGACCGGCAGAAGGTGGGACAGGTGGCGGCGGAGATCCGCGGCCTCCGCAAGCCCGACCCGTACAAGCAGAAGGGGATCCGCTACGTGGGCGAGGTCCTGAAGAAGAAGGCGGGCAAGGCGGGGGCCACGGGCGCGGCGAAGTAACGAGCACGGGGACGCCTCCGGTCACGGACCGGAGGGAACGCCCGGCGAGGATGAGATGAAGGTCAAGACCAAAGAGGACATCCGGCAGCGGATCCGGGACCGGATTCGGAAGAAGATCCACGGCTCGCCCGAGAGGCCGCGCCTGGCCGTCTTCCGCAGCCAGGAACACATCTACGCCCAGGTCATCGACGACGACGAGGGCAAGACGATCTGCTGCGCCTCGTCCCTCGACAAGGACCTGAAGGGCAAGCTGAAGCGCGGCGGCAACGTGGCCGCGGCCAAGGAAGTGGGCCAGCTCATCGCGGGCCGGGCCAAGGACAAGGGGATCGCGGCGGTCGTGTTCGACCGCGGCGGGTTTGCGTACCACGGGCGGATCAAGGCGTTGGCCGACGCCGCCCGCGAAGCCGGCCTGAAGTTCTAAGGATAGGCATGCGAGCACCAATCATCGAGAAGATCGACGTGGCGAGCCTGGAGCTGAAGGACCAGGTCGTCTCCATCAACCGCGTGACCAAGGTCGTGAAGGGGGGCAAGAACCTCTCCTTCAGCGCCCTCGTGGTGATCGGCGACGGCAACGGGCACGTGGGCTACGGGATGGGCAAGGCCCGCGAGGTCTCCTCCGCGATCAAGAAGGGCGTGGAGGCGGCCAAGAAGAACGTGGTGAAGGTGCCCATCACCGAGAAGGGCTCCACGATCCCGCACACCGTGACCGGGTACTTCGGCTCGGGCGCCGTGCTCCTGAAGCCGGCTTCCGAGGGTACGGGGGTGATCGCGGGCGGCGCGGTGCGCGCCGTCATCACCTCCGCGGGCATCCAGAACATCCTGACCAAGAGCCTCGGCAGCACGACCGCGCACAACGTGGTGAAGGCGACGCTCGACGCCCTCACGAGGCTGAAGCAGCCGGAGAGGGTGGCGCGGCTGCGCGGCAAGGCGGTCTCCGAGGTCACGGGAGCCGAGGAGAAGAAGGAGAAGGCGCCAGCGGTCGCTTCCGCCCCTGCGCCCGCTCCGGAACCGGCGCCCCAGGCGTAAGGGGATGACGATGCCCATGGAGCGCGGGGCCGGCCGGGCGGAGGCGATCCCCTCCCCCTACGTGGGGAGGGGCAGGGTGGGGGGGCGATGAACAAGAAGACGGCGAAGCCGGGCGGGAAGATCAAGATCAAGATGACGGGCAGCGTCATCGGCGGCACCGACGAGCAGCGCGCCACCGTGCGCGGCCTCGGGCTGCGGCGGATGCACCAGGTGGTGGAGCGCGAGGACACCCCGATGGTGCGAGGGATGATTACCAAGGTCTCGCACCTCGTTTCCGTGGTGGATCAGCAGTGAAGGCGCGGCGCAACACGTGGAACAGCGATCCCCTCCCCCGACGTGGGGAGGGACAGGGTGGGGGGTCGATGAAGGAGAGGCAATGGCACTTCACGATCTGAAGCCGGCTCCGGGCAGCGTCCGCGAGCGCAAGCGCGTGGGCCGCGGCCCCGGCAGCGGGCTCGGGAAGACGTCGGGACGCGGGGAGAAGGGCCAGAAGAGCCGGAGCGGCTTCGCCCGCAAGCCGGGCTTCGAGGGCGGCCAGATGCCGCTGCACCGCCGCGTGCCGAAGCGCGGCTTCCACAACCCGTTCCGCAAGGAGTACGCCGAGGTGAACCTCGGCCGCCTCGAGGTGTTCGAGGCGGGATCGATCGTGACCCCGGAGGTCCTCCAGAAGCGGGGGCTCGTGAGGAAGGCGCTCGACGGGGTGAAGATCCTCGCCAAGGGCGACCTCACGAAGGCCCTCACCGTGCGCGCGCACAAGTTCAGCGCGAAGGCCCAGGAGCGGATCGCCGGCCTCGGGGGCAAGGCCGAGGTCCTGGAGAAGTAGGAAGCGAGATGCTGCAGAGCCTGCGAAACATCTGGGACATCCCAGACCTGCGCAAGCGGGTGCTGTTTACACTGGGGATCCTGGCGGTGTACCGGCTGGGAAGCCACGTCCCCACGCCCGGCATCAACGCCCAGGCCCTCGTCGACTTCTTCGACCAGAACAAGGCCAACTGGTTCGGCCTCGTGGACATGTTCTCGGGCGGGAACATGAAGAACGTCACGATCTTCGCGCTCGGGATCATGCCCTACATCTCGGCCTCCATCATCCTGCAGCTCCTGACCGTGGTCTGGCCCTTCCTGGAGAAGCTCAGCAAGGAAGGCGAGCTCGGGAAGCGCAAGATCACGCAGTACACCCGCTACGGGACGGTGCTCCTCTCGATCGTGCAGTCGCTGGGGATCGCCGCCTACCTGCAGAGCATGACGATCGCCAACCAGTTCAAGATCGTCGAGAACCCGGGCTGGTCCTTCAAGATCATGACCGTGCTCACGCTCACCACGGGCACGGCGTTCATCATGTGGCTGGGGGAGCAAATCACGGAGCGCGGCATCGGCAACGGGATGAGCCTCATCATCTTCGCAGGGATCGTGGTGGGCTTCCCCCGGGGGGTCATCGAAACGTTCACGATGATCCAGCGCGGCGAGTTGAGCCTCATCGCCGCCCTCCTGCTCGTCGCGTGCATGGCCCTCGTGATCGCGGCCATCGTGTTCGTGGAGCGCGGCCAGCGCCGCATCCCCGTGCAGTACGCGAAGCGCGTGGTGGGCCGCCGCATCATGGGAGGGCAGAGCACGCACCTGCCCCTGCGCGTCAACACGAGCGGCGTCATCCCCGTCATCTTCGCCTCGTCGATCATCGCCTTCCCGCAGACGATCGCCTCCTACTTCCAGGCCAACAACCCCTGGATGCAGTCGGTCTCCGAGCAGCTGCACTGGGGGATGCCGCTCTACAACCTGCTCTACGTCTCCTTCATCATCTTCTTCTGCTACTTCTACACCGCGATCGTGTTCAACCCCGACGACGTGGCGGAGAACATGCGCAAGTACGGCGGCTTCATCCCCGGCATCCGTCCCGGGAAGAAGACGGCCGAGTACCTCGACCACATCCTGGGCCGCATCACGTTCGGGGGCGCCCTCTACCTCGCCCTCGTCGCCATCCTCCCCGAGTTCCTGATCACCGGCTTCAAGGTCGCCCCCATCCCCGTGATCGGTCCCTCGCTCGACATGTTCCTCTCGAACAACAACCTGGGCTGGATCACGGAGGGCCTGCACCTCAACTTCTATTTCGGCGGGACGTCGCTCCTCATCGTGGTGGGTGTGGCCATGGACACGGTGGCCCAGATCGAGGCGCAGCTCATCATGCGCCACTACGACGGCTTCAGCGGAAAGGGAGGACGCCGCGTCCGTGGCCGCCGCTAACCTCCAGCGCGACGGGGCCGCGAAGGCCCGCATCATCTTCCTGGGCCCCCCCGGGGCCGGGAAGGGCACGCAGGCGGCGCGCCTCGCGGAGTGGCTGGGTGTGCCCCAGATCTCGACTGGCGACATGCTCCGCGATCACATCGCTCGAGGCACCGCCATCGGGAAGCACGCGGGGCCACTCATCAACCAGGGCAAGCTCGTGCCGGACGAGCTGCTCGTGGCCATGATCCGCGAGCGCATCGCCGAGCCGGACTGCGCGCACGGCTTCATCCTCGACGGCTTCCCGCGCACCATCGGCCAGGCCGAGAGCCTGGAGTCGCTCGTGACCGGGGGGGCGGCCACCTTCGACATCTTCGACATGGAGGTGCCGCGCGAGGAGCTCCTGAAGCGGCTGGGCAGCCGCCAGCGCATCGACGACGCGGGGTCCACCGTATTGCTCCGACTCAAGGAGTACGACGATCGGACGCTGCCCCTCATCGACTTCTACAAGGCCAACGCTCGCTTTCACCGCATCGATGGGTTCCGCGACGTAGAAGAGGTGCAGAAGGATCTGCGAAGCCGGCTGGAGAAGCGCTCGTGAGCGTGCAGAAGTCCTGGCCGGAGCTGCAGAAGATGGCGCGGGCCTGCCGCATCGTGGTCGACACCCTGGATGTCCTCGAGAAGGCCGCGGTCCCGGGAGTGACCACGAAGGAGCTGGACCGGATCGCGCGGGAGCGGATCGAGAAGGAAGGGGCGAAGCCGGCCTTCCTCGGCTACCGCGGCTACCCGGCGAGCCTCTGCGTGGCCGTGAACGACGAGGTCGTGCACGGGATCCCGAGCGGCCGCAAGCTCAAGGACGGCGACATCGTGGGGCTCGACCTCGGCTGCGTGGTCGGGGGGTTCTACGGGGACGCCGCGCGCACCGTCGCCGTGGGCCGGATCTCCGACGCCGCGCGGCGGCTCATGAAGGTCACGCAGGACGCGCTCGCCCTCGGGATCGACGCCGCGCGCCCCGGCAAGCGCGTGGGCGACATCGGCAACGCGATCCAGGCCCACGCCGAGAAGCACGGCTACTCGGTGGTGCGCGAGTTCGTGGGCCACGGCATCGGGACGCGCCTGCACGAGGAGCCGCAGGTGCCGAACTACGGTCCGGCGGGACGCCGCGAGCGGCTCGTCCCCGGGATGTGCCTGGCGATCGAGCCCATGGTCAACGTCGGCGGCCACGAGGTGGCGATGCTCGACGACGGCTGGACGGCGATCACGGCGGACGGCAGCCTCTCCGCGCACTACGAGTTCACGGTGGCGGTGATGGCCCACGGCCCCTGGATCCTCTCCGAGCCGTACCCGTACGCGGACCGCGAAGCGGAGGGGGCCCGTGCCTGAAGCGGCCCTGGAAGTTCCGGCCACGGTGCGGGAGGCCCTCCCGGGCGCGCTCTACCGGGTGGAGGTCGAGGGGGAGGCGCGCGCCCAGGTGACGGCCCACGTTTCCGGAGGTGCTATCGCGCTCTTGCGCCTGCTCCCCGGAGACGCGGTGGTGGTGGAGCTCATGCCCTACGACATGACCCGCGGGCGCATCGTGCGCCGCCGGGACTCGAGGTAACAGTGAAAGTAAGGTCGTCGGTCAAGAAGATCTGCGTGAAGTGCAAGGTGGTGCGGCGCCAAGGCGTCGTCTACATCATCTGCGCGAACCAGAAGCACAAGCAGAGGCAGGGGTAAGGAATGGCACGTATCGCGGGCGTCGACCTTCCGCGCCAGAAGCGCGTGGAGATCGCTCTCACCTACATCTACGGCATCGGGGTCTCGCGCAGCAACAAGATCCTCGGCAAGGCCAACATCGACCCGAGCGTCCGGGTCAAGGACCTCTCCGAGGAGGAGACGAGCCGCATCGCGAAGATCATCGACTCCGAAGGCGGAGTGGAAGGCGACCTCCGAAAGGACGTCGCCATGAACATCAAGCGCCTGATGGAGGTCGGCTCCTACCGGGGGATGCGGCACCGCCGCAACCTCCCCGTGCGGGGCCAGCGCACCCACACGAACGCCCGCACCCGCAAGGGCCCGCGGCGGGCCATGATCCGCGCGGTGAAGAAGCCGACCACGCCAGGAGCGTAGGAAGAAGATGACCGACAAGACGACGGAGAAGGCGCCGGGCGAGAAGCCGGCCGCCAAGAAGAGCAAGAAGGAGAAGCGCCACGTGGTACACGGGATCGCCCACGTCCACGCCTCCTTCAACAACACCCACGTGACCATCACCGACATGGAAGGCCACGTGGTGACCTGGTCGAGCGCGGGCACCCTCGGGTTCAAGGGCTCGCGGAAGGGCACGCCCTTCGCGGCCCAGCAGGCGGCGACCGCCGCCGCCACCGTGGCCAAGGAGAGCGGGCTTCGGTCCCTCGACATCCGCGTGAAGGGCCCGGGGAGCGGGCGCGAGTCGGCGATCCGCGCCCTCCAGGCAGCGGGGGTGGAGATCAAGTCAATCAAGGACGTCACCCCCATCCCCCACAACGGCTGCCGCCCGCCCAAGCGGCGCCGGGTCTAAGGAGAAGCTGTGGCGAGATACATCGGTTCGGTCTGCCGTCTGTGCCGCCGGGAAGGGATGAAGCTGTTCCTGAAGGGGGACCGCTGCTTCACCGAGAAGTGCGCGATCGAGAAGCGCAACTACGCCCCCGGCCAGCACGGCAAGGGCGGTCGCATCAAGAGCAAGCTGCAAGGCTACGGCCTCCAGCTCCGGGAGAAGCAGAAGACGAAGCGGCTCTACGGGATGATGGAGGGGCAGTTCGCCCTCACCTTCACCCGCGCCTCCCAGGAGAAGGGGGTCGTGGGGGAGACGCTGCTCAGCAAGCTCGAGCGCCGGCTCGACAACGTCGTCTACCGGCTGGGCTTCGGCAGCTCGCGGGCGCAGGCCCGCCAGCTGGTGCGCCACGGGCACGTGCGCATCAACGAGAAGAAGATGAACGTGCCCTCGTTCCAGGTGCGGGTGGGAGACATGGTCTCGCTCAGCCCAAGGGCGGCCAAGAACGCCCTCGTCGCGGCCTCGGTGGAGGCGGTGAAGGGGCGCGGCGTGCCCAAGTGGCTCGAGCTCGACACCACCGGCATGAAGGGGAAGGTCCTGTCGATGCCCGCGCGCGACGACGTGAACTTCCCGATCCAGGAGCAGCTCATCGTCGAGCTGTACTCGAAGTAAGCGAAGAGAGGACGAGCACAAGATGCTGTGGAAAGGGTTCCAGAAGCCGAAGCGCCTCGAGGTCGACCGTGACACGATGACCGACCACTACGGCCGCTTTTTCGCGCAGCCTTTCGAGAGGGGCTTCGCGACCACCGTGGGCAATGCCCTGCGGCGCGTGCTGCTCTCGAGCATCGAGGGCGCGGCCATCACGGCGGTGCGCGTGGAAGGCGTCCTCCACGAGTTCTCCCCGATCCCCGGGGCGATGGAGGACACGACCGACCTCATCCTCAACCTGAAGCGCATCCCCCTGAAGATGCACGTCGAGCACCCGAAGACGCTCACGCTCAAGACGTCCGAGGCGGGCGAGGTGCGGGCCAAGCACATCACCCCCGACCCCGACGTGGAGATCCTCGACCCCGAGGCCTACGTGGCGACCCTCGGCCAGGGATCGACGCTCTCGGTGGAGATGCGGGTGAAGCCGGGCCGCGGCTACGTCTCGGCGGACAAGAACTTCGACGAAGACCTGTCGATCGGGTGGATCCCGCTCGACTCCGTCCACTCGCCGATCAAGAAGGTCAACTACTTCGTGGACGCCGCCCGCGTGGGCCAGGCCACCGACTACGAGAAGCTCACCCTCGAGGTCTGGGCCAACGGCGCGGTCACGCCCCGCGACGC
>JBKPBQ010000022.1:0-5333 GCA_046726955.1 Acidobacteriota bacterium | reverse complement strand
CTACCAGTACTACTTCGAGGCCGAGCTGGGCCTGCCTTGGAAGAGCCGCGACGTGTGGACCGCGCTCTCCGGTCCCTTCTTCAACGTCGAGAAGATCAGCGCGCCCACGCTGTTCCTGTGCGGCGAGAAAGACATGAACGTCCCCCTCATCAACACCGAGCAGATGTACCAGGCGGTGCGGCGCGTGGGAAAGGCGCCCACCGAGCTCGTCGTCTATCCCGGGGAATGGCACGGGCTGCGGCGCCCGAGCTTCCAGAAGGACCGCCTCCTTCGCTATCTGGCCTGGTACGACCGCTACCTCAAGCCAGCAGGGACGACCGCCGCACCGCAGGGCACGCGCGTGGAGGCGACGTCGAAGCTCGGCACACCGCTCCTCGCCCAGGACCCGGCGCCCGACGCTCGGGCGCGCCTCCAGAAGGACCTCGACACGGCGCAGGCCGACTTCCTCAAGAAGCCCGACGACGTGGACACGATCGTGCGCCTCGGCCGGCGGCTCTCGGCGCTCGGCCGCTACCGCGAGGCGGTCGACGTCTACTCGCGCGGGCTCGCCCGCTACCCGATGGACCCACGGCTCCTCCGCCACCGCGGCCACCGCTACATCACGCTCCGCGACTACGACAAGGCGCTCGCCGACCTCGCGCGCGCCGCCGAGCTGACGAAGGGAAAGCCCGACATGCCCGACGGCGATCCCCCCGCGGGCCCGCTCTCGGGAGCCACGAGCACGCTGCAGTACGCGATCTACTACCACCTGGGGCTCGTGAACTACCTGCGCGGCGACTTCGCGAAGGCGCTTCCCGCCTACCGCGAGTGCCTGCGGATCGCTCAGGGCAACGACGACCGGGTGGTGGCGGTGACCGACTGGCTCTACCTGACGCTCCGGCGCCTCGGCAAGGACGAGGACGCGCAGAAGCTCCTGCCCGCCAACCTCGCCGACCTGAAGGTCCAGGAGAACCACGTCTACCGGAACCGCCTCCGCATGTACCGCGGGGAGCTACGGCCCGAAGACCTGCTCCGCACGGGCGGCGACGACATCGGGGTCGCGACCTACGGCTACGCCGTGGGTACCTGGTACCTGCTCACCGGCGAGAAGGACAAGGCGCGGGAGACGTACGCGCGCGTGGTGGACGGCAAGGCCTGGCCCGCCTTCGGCTACGCGGCCGCGGAGATGGAGCTCGTGCGGATGCGCGCGCGTTGACACGAGTGCGCGCGGGGCGGATGCTCTCGGCGGCACCGTGACCACGATCGACCTCCGCTCCGACACCGTCACTCGGCCCACCGCCGCCATGCGCAAGGCGATGGCGGAGGCCGAGGTCGGCGACGACCTCTACGGCGAGGACCCCACGGTCAACCGCCTGCAGGAGGAGGCGTCGCGCCGCCTCGGCTTCGAGAAAGCCTTGTTCGTCCCATCCGGGACGATGGCCAACGAGATCGCGATCCGGCTGCTCACCGAGCCGGGGCAGCTCGTGCTCGCCGAGGAGCGCAGCCACGTCGTGCAGAACGAGGTGGGCGGGATGGCGGTCCTCTCGGGATGCATGCCCGCGGCCGTCACGGCCGCCGACGGGAAGCTCACGCCCGAGCACATCCGCCGCGCGCACAAGCCGCCCCTCATCGTGCGCCCGACGGTAGGCCTCGTCGTGCTCGAGAACACGCACAACTTCGCGGGAGGGACCGTCTACACGGCGGCGGAGACGAAGGCCACGGTCGCCGCCGCCCGCGAGGTCGGATGGAAGGTGCACATCGACGGGGCCCGCCTCTGGAACGCGTCGGTCGCCCTCGGCGTCGCCCCGCGCGAGCTCGCCGCGGGGGCCGACACCCTGATGGTCGATTTCTCGAAGGGACTCTGCTGCCCGATTGGCGCGCTGCTGCTCCTGCCCGCTGCGCTCTACGACCTCGCCCGGCGCGTTCGCCAGCAGCTCGGAGGAGGGATGCGGCAAGCCGGCGTCATCGCCGCGCCCGCCCTCGTCGCCCTCGACACGATGATCGATCGCCTCGCGGAGGACCACGCCAACGCCCGGCTCCTCGGAGAGGCGCTCGGCCGGTGTCGGGGCGTGCGCGTCGCTCCCGGCCAGTCGAACATCGTGATCGCCAACGTCGAGGGCCGCCGCGCCTCCGACGTCGCCGCGGCCCTGCGGGCGCGCGGCGTGCTCGTGCTCGTCCTCGACCTCACGACCCTTCGCCTCACCACGCACCACGACGTCTCGCGCGCGGACTGCGAGCGGGCGGCGGCGGAGATCCAGACGGTCCTGGGCCACGCGTGATCGCGGCCGCCGCCGTCGCTCTTCTCGCGGCGAGCGAGCCGGTCGTCGAGCGGAACGTCGCCGTGCCGATGCGCGACGGGGTGGTGTTGCGCGCGGACGTCTGGCGTCCCGCGGGCGCGGGGCCGTTTCCCGTCCTCGTCTATCGAACGCCGTACGACAAGAGCAAAGCCCCGGAGAGCTACACGACGATCCGCAACGCGGTGGGGCGCGGATACGCCGTGGTCGCGCAGGACGTCCGCGGACGATACGCCTCCGACGGGGAGTACGACCCCTACCGCAACGACGGTCGGGATGGCTACGACACGATCGAGTGGGCGGCCGTCCAGCCGTGGTCGAACGGCCGCGTCGGGACGTTCGGCCTGTCCTATCCGGGTGCCGTCCAGTGGCTGGCGGCCCTGGAGGCGCCGCCTCACCTGCTGGCGATGGTGCCGGCGATGACGTTCTCGCGCCCCGACAACTTCTTCTATTCGGGCGGCACGTTCGACCTGTCCTGGATCGGCTGGATCTGGAACACCATGGCCGCCGACGCGCGCCGACGCCGGGGCCTCGCGGGACCGCGGACCGACGACGACGCCGAGGCGAGCTGGCCGTCCGTGCGCGACCGCTTCCGGGCGCGGCTGCCGCTCGCGGATCTCCGCGAGCTGCGCGACATCGCTGCCTACTACTTCGTCTGGCTGAGCAAGCCGCCCGGCGATCCCTACTGGTCCTTCGCCGACCTGCGCGGGCGGTACGACCGCACGAAGACGGCGGTCCTGAACTTCTCGGCCTGGCACGACGAGGCCTACGGGCCGGACGGCGCGATCACGAACTTCCTGGGCCTTCTCGCCGCGCGTCGCGGCGATGCGGACCCGCGGACAGAGCTCGTCCTCGGCCCCTGGATCCACGGCAGCGCCACCGCCAACGACCGCGCGGGGCAGGTGAGGGCGGGCGACCGGACGTTCGGGTCCGCCGCCGGCCTCGACTACGACGAGCTCGTCCTGTCGTTCCTTGACTTTCACGTGCGCGGCATCGCCAACGGCGTAGATCGCGCGAGCCGCGTCCGCGTGTTCGTGATGGGCGAGGACGCCTGGCGGGAGAGCTCGACATGGCCCTTGCCGGGCACGCGTCCCTTGACGCTGCATCTCTCCACCGTCCCGGGGAATCGGGGTCGGCTGGTGCTCGATCCTCCGCCGGCGAACGCCGGCTCGGTGACGTTCGTCTCCGATCCCGCGGCCCCCGTCGCGGACGCGTTCGTGGACGCGCCGGGCGCGCACGATTACCGGGCGCTCGCCGAGCGGCCGGACGTGGCCGTCTTCGAGACGGAGCCCTTCGCGGAGGAGCGGCGCGTCGTGGGGGCGACCGTCGCCTCCGTCGAAGTGTCGGCGAACGCGCCGGACTTCGACCTCTGGGTCAAGCTCTACGACGTCGCGCCCGACGGGACGTCGTGGAACTTGATGAGCCCCGGCCTCGACGTGCAGCGGGCGAGCTATCGCGACGGCGGGCCGGAGCGGAAGCTCCTGAAGCCGGGCGAGCGCGTGACCCTGCGCTTCGACAGCCTCATCACCGGCAACCTGTTCCGCAAGGGGCATCGTCTCCGGGCGCTGCTCAGCGGCAGCTTCTTCCCCGCGTTCTCGCGAAACCTGCAGACGGGCGAGCTCGAGGCGACGTCGTCGGCAACGCGAAAGGCGACGATCACCGTCCACGGCGGGCAGCTGGTGCTGCCGGTGGTGCCGTAGGAGATGCGATCCAGCCCGGAATGGGTACGACCGTAACGCGACGAGCGGAGTAGCGAGCCGGCTAGTCCCCGACCCCGTGCTGAGGAGCGGGCGCACCGCGTTCGCGGCCGCCCTTCGCCTGCACCACCACGAACCAGTACCCGTCGTGCACCACCGTCCCTCCCACCTCGGCAGCCAGGGAGGCCCCCGTGAAGAACCGCTTGTAGACGCGGTGGCGCGATCCGTCGGACAGCACGCGGTCCTGCCACTCGTCCCGCGCCCCCTCGCCTCGCGCGCCGGCGTCCGCCACCACCAGCTCGCGGCCGACGGCACGAACCTCGTCGAGGAACGCCCCGCGCTCCTCCGGCAGCACGTGCCCGTAGAGGTGCGATACGAAGACCCGGTCGAAGGCAGAGTCAGGAAACGGCAGCGCGAGCGCGTCGGCCCGCACGAGGAGCGCGTTAGGCGCCTGCACGCGGGCGCGGGCGAGCATGCCGGCGCTCTGATCGCACCCCACGACCCTGCCCCGGAGGTGGCGCGTCAAGTACCCGGTGCCGCAGGCGAGGTCGAGCGTGCGGCACGCAGGAAGCTCGGCCACGAGGCGCACGAGCTCCGCAAGCTCTTCCCGCCACCCAGGGCGATCGCGGCCCGCGAAGAGCCCGCGCCCCTCGTACCAGTCGTCGTACTCGGCGGCCCGGCGGTCGTAGTACGCCTTCACCCCGACCGATGCTAGCAGCGAACCGACTCACGCGAGGCAACCCTCGGCGGCGGCCGCGCGTCAAAGAACCAGGAGCCGCGCCGCGCCGGCCGGCAGCGAGCCGCGTGGTAGGCTCGACGGATCGATGCGCCAGCGGACGGAGAGTCTCCAGATCTCGACCCGCCGCGGCCTCACCGAGATCACCGGCCCCGTGCAGAAGGCGGTCCGCGCCGCGCAGATCGAGGAAGGCCTGTGCACGGTCTTCGTGCGCCACACCTCCGCGAGCCTCGTGATCCAGGAGAACGCGGATCCCGCGGTCTGCCGCGACCTGGAGGCCTTCCTGTCCCGCCTCGTCCCCGACGGCGACGCGCTCTACACGCACGTCGCGGAGGGCGAGGACGACATGCCCTCGCACGTCAAGGCGGCCCTCCTGAAAACGTCGGAGCAGATCCCGGTGAAGGAGGGCGAGCTCGTGCTCGGCACCTGGCAGGGGCTCTACGTCTGGGAGCACCGGCGGGGATCGCGGCGGCGCGAGGTCGTCGTGCACGTGCTGGGGGAGTGACGTTGCGCCTCCGGACGCAGCTCGCGCTCGCGTTCCTGCTCCTCGCGGTCGTGCCCCTCCTCGGGATCACCGTCTGGTCCTACGCCTCCTCCGAGCGCGCCTTCCGTCTCGCCGTGCACGAG